>NZNP01000053.1 GCA_002694945.1 Gammaproteobacteria bacterium | reverse complement strand
TAGGTAGAAATGATCCTAGCCCCAGAGGTAATGCACGCAAGTACGAGAAATGCTGCGGTAGAAATCAATACTAAGATACGGACGTCGGCCTATTTCTCAAACCTTAATGTATTAATACAAGCAGCTATAAAACACTCCTAGTAGAGGCTTTAATCAGCGAGATAAGCCTTTCCATCGGGAAGCGTTTTCCCGTCAATTGCACCAGATAAGAAATCATCGATAATCTTGTGGAAGTGTCGAATTCTAATCTCTTGATCGCTGAGAATCATTCCTTGGAACGAATCGGACTTAACACCATCTTGCATTGTTGTCATATTTGACCCGTCTTCAGATAAAACTTTTGCAAAAGTCGGGTCGAATGTCCCATCGAAAGCCTCAATATAATCAATTCCCTCGGAATGACGATGAATTCGGTGCTCCGGCCTCTCCGGTTTAGGGGTTCCAGGCGGAAGATGAGCTAGAATAAAAAAGTCGTAGTAGCAAATGTTGGGATCACTAGCGTGTGGTCGATAACGGAATACAGCTCCGAACTCTGGTATTTGTGTAAAGGTAGTTCCTGGGAAAAAGCTGTAATGATATTGATGTACTAATTGTTCGTCATTCATCTGCTTAAACGGAAGATATGATTCGTTTTCTGATGCTCTGCGACGTTTTATTTACTCAAGGTGAACATCCTTAGCCGCGCATTCAAACGGCACGACATTTTCCCCATTTGTTACGTGATTGACATCTTCTTTAAGTCCCCACATGTGTGCACGAAGTTCTGTCAGACTTGTTTGATCAGCGACTACTTCGCTCACTGTGCGATTAAAATTAAGCATGCGAGAGTGAATGCCTAATAATTCAATCGGAATATCATGCCCCTCACCAAATTGGATCATGTCGGGGTGAAGCGACTCAAAATGGTAACTCTCATTGAAAGCATCCCACGCATGTTTCCAATTACCATTCCACTCAAACGTTTGGTAGTCGAGAAAAGAGAATTTTTCAAATTCATAGGTTTCTAATTGATGTCCCGCTTCGCCTAAGAAGTCTTTCACAGGAATCGCATCGAGATCCATATTGAACCATAGCCAGCCTCCCCACGAGTCTACTTTGACGGGAACAAGACCGAGTTCTTCCTCAGGAACGCCGTCATTAAATTGCTTAAATAAATGAGGACTCGAAACTTTGTTGAGTGAACCATCATTGTTCCAGGACCAGCCGTGGAAAGGGCAGGTGAATGTATCCAAATACCCGCTTTCTACCTGGCACAATCGATTTCCCCGGTGGCGGCAGATATTATAAAAGCCTCGAATCTCTCCATCATCGGCCTTGGTGAACAGGAAAGATTCTTTTCCAAGTTCGTGGACATAAAAAACGCCCGGCTCGTCGAATTCGTCAACTCGAGTAACCAGTTGCCATGTTTTGGTCCATATCTTTTCCCATTCCTGTTGCATGAACTCTGGAGAAAAATATCTCTCCCCATCGAGTTTGCTTAGGCCTAAGTCTTTATTCTGCTTTCGCGGAATAAAAGGTGGAGCTTTGAATTCCCGCTCCGTGGGATCTGGTCTATCCAGAAAATCGCGTTC
The DNA here is from genome assembly GCA_002694945.1 of Gammaproteobacteria bacterium. GTDB lineage: Bacteria > Pseudomonadota > Gammaproteobacteria > Pseudomonadales > Azotimanducaceae > UBA9659. The sequence continues at coordinate 13,314 of NZNP01000053.1, read as the reverse complement.
TATCTGAGCCATTTTCCATCCCTCAGGATTGTTTATTTACAACCCAATTTGAAAATTGTTCTGTCCGATATTACTGACCGGTTAAATATGTTACTGAAACGCCGTATGTTTCAGGTAAACCAGTAAATCGCAGCAGTGCATCGTTTACATGAGAGGCGTTATCCCAATAGTGTTCATTGGTAACATTGCGTCCAAATCCGAAGATGCGCCATTGACCAAATTCTACCCCGACCCTCACATCTACGAGAGTTCGGCTGTTTATCTCGAGATCGGTATCACCGAGAGGCACCTCATCTGCGAACGCTGTAGCGGTGCATGAGATTCCAGTTTCTTTACACTCATCAACGAAGAAACCGTTAGTTTCATCTTGGTAATTGACGTTAGCGCCTACAAACATCGTGGCTCCATTACCTAGTTGCCAGCTGTATTCGATGTCTATGTTTCCTAGCCACTCCGGCGAATTAGGGAATGGTTGGCCAGAAAAATTCTTGGAGTCGCCATTATTGGGCCCGAAGAAAGGGTCAAAATTTCTGAAAGTACCTTTTATCTCGCTATCGACATAAGTAAAGGCCGGCGCTATTCGAAGCCCTTCAATCGGATACCACTCAATGGAAAATTCTGCACCTAAAACATCACTTTCGGGCACGTTTACCAATGCAGGCAAAGAACCAAACACGAAGTCTGATATCGCGCCAAGAATCTGCTTGTCGGTGTAGTCGTAATAGTAAACCGCGCCGTTGAGTTGTAGGTTGCCGTCTTGACGAGTTAGCTTTCCACCGATCTCGTATGCAAGAAGCTCCTCCTGCACAACGGGTAAGACCTGTACTGATGCAGCCGCAGCAACGTTCGGGAAACTACCTGACTTATAACCCTTTGTGACCGTAAACCAGTAGAGAGAATCGTTATCACGTTGCCAATCAAGGCCCACTTTCCAGGACCAATTGTCTTCGTCCAATGAATCTACATACCCGCCGATCGCTGGATGAAAAGTAGGAGCGGTTCCTGTCGTTCCACAACCACCTGGACCCAGCCCTGCGCCTCCAACAAGTGGATGGCCTCCGACGAGCTGCAGAACAAATTGAATTTCATCAGAGATTGTAGACCACGTTCCATCACCTGCGTCGTTGGCACAGCCCAAATTGTCCCTTTCCTGATCGGTATAGCGTAAACCGAGTGTGAGATTTAAGTCATCAGTCAGCATGTATTCTACGCTACCAAATGCAGACCAAGTGTCGGTTTCTTGTTCACTGTAAATAAAGATCGGTCCGAGGGGTGTTGCGGATATGACTTGTGTGGGAATAGCAGATGACATTCCGTAGGTATGCAAAAAGCTGTCGAAGCTTTCAGTATGTTCGAAATTCAATCCAGCGATCCAAGAGCCTCTGTCGTTAATATTTCCTGACAATCTGACTTCCTGAAAGAAAACTTCGATGTCTCCCACCTGAAGATTTTCATAATCCTGGTAAATCGTTCCGTCTGCCTCGAGTCCTTGGTATCGATCAAACTCGCTTGCACTTGTAAGGGAGGTTAATGTGAGATCTTCGTTTAAGTCCCAATCCATTCTGAGAGATACGGACCAATAATCGTTATCTTTTGCGGCATCTGCGCAATCATCCAAAATTCGATTGTTTAGATTTTCTGGATTCCCCTCTAAGTCTGTGTTGCCTGTCACTCTATCCGGGGTACCGCCTGTTGCATTTACGCATGGGCCCCAGTCTGATGCTCGATTATTCTTTGGCGCAACTGGGTAGTTTGCCAGTAAAGGGTTGAGTGAATTGATTGGATTCAACGTCGCTGTGCCATAGCTCTGCGGTCTTAAGGAGTCGCTGTCGTCTTCCCACGCATTGATTGTAAGTAAAGCTGAGAAAGTGTCACTTGGTTCGAACAGCAGCGATAGTCGCCCGTTGATGAAGTCTTTTTCGCCCGCCTCATCGTCAATTTCGTAGGAACGTCCATTTGCTACCCAAATAGGGTCGGGGCCAAGGCCTTGGCCATCAGTGTAAGACTTTTGGTGGCCATCTGAAGTGATGGACTTTAGAGCTACGCGATAACTCACCGTATCGCTGAGAGGCCCGCTTACAAATCCCTCAACGTCCAGTTCGTTAAAACGGGCATAGCTCGCGGTGACTCCCGCCTCAAAATCTCTTGTGGGTTTGTTCGCGATAAAGTTGATGGCGCCACCAGTAGAGTTTTGTCCGAACAGGGTTCCCTGGGGCCCCTTTAGCGCTTCGACGCGTTGTACGTCCAAAATTACACCGCTACCCATAGCAGCAAAAGGTATCGGCATCTCATCAAGGCTCAGGCTCACGGTATTCGTCGAAGCTAGCGCTGTGTCCTGAAAGCCGATGCCTCTTAGCGTGTAAACCATGCTGCCATAGTAGTTGCTATTAGCGTTGAAGCCGCTGACAACTTTGCCTAGGTCGAAGGCATCGGTTATCCCAAGGTCGGAAAGTTTTTCGCCAGAAGACACGTCAATCGACATACCCACGTCGTTGATACTTTGTTCACGTTTTTGGGCGGTAACAATGACTTCTTCAATGAATCCCTCGCTCGCAATCGATAAATTCGGAAGGTGAAACAGACCGATGGCAACCAGGAGGGCTGCAAACTTGGNTCTGACCTTACTAAACTCAAAGAAACTCGTGCCTTCTANCTTAAACATCTACTTCCCCTATGCGTGAACTTTTTAATTCTTCTGCTACGTGTCAATGTAAGCATAAGCAACTTTAAAAAAGCAATATATATGTATTTTTTATTTGAAGACCGTTATCTTGGTGGAAATCTCGGGCCCTNTGCGAAGATTCATGGCTAAGGCAAACAACGATAAATCGACAGAAAAGTGGCAGAGTAAGAAAAGTGCTCTGATGAGAGACAGGATTGTTGTCGGTGCTCTGGAATGCATAGTCCAATTTGGATACGAAAATACAACTATGGCGAAGATCGCCAAGATGGCTAAGGTATCCCCTGGGGCGATGCAGTACCACTTCGGTTCAAAACTCGAAGCGATCAAGGCAGCTATAGATCATCTGCATTCAGTTCGCTTGGCGCANCATCATAGAGCCTTGCAGGAAGTCCCTGAGGGATTTAATCCNATCGACTATACCTACGATCTCTATTGGGCACAGTTAAATGAAGATCACTTTATCGCGTANCAAGATCTGGTTATCGCTGCCAGAACAGACCCTGNACTTGCAAATGTACTCAGACCAGCNTATCGAAGGTTTATAAAGGCCTGGCGACAAAATGCATTCGGAGAAGTACCCGAGTGGGCGAATATAGAACGGTTCGATGTCATCGCNGATCTTGCACAATANCTTATGGAAGGCTTGGCTTACGGTAGGCTTAACTCTCAGTTAAGTGAAGAAAGAACATCAAGGCTTCTCAAGTTGACAAAAAAACTCGTCATANAGCTTTTAGANGAGGAGTTGTCCCNCAACGANATNAGAAAACANTAGGCTATNGCTCTATATGAATAAAACAGGCTTGGATCATAAGTTGAAGGGGTGGACATGGAAAGACTNGCTGGAAAAACTGCCTTAATAACNGGAGCAGCACGTGGGTTAGGGGCTCAAATCGCTCGTAGATTTGCGGAGGAAGGAGCGATCGTTTTTATCAATGATCTGAATAGAGCTCTTGCTGANAGCACTGCAGAAGAATTAGGTGGTCATGCGTTCGCTTGTGATGTAAGTGACTCATCAGCGGTCGACGCAATGTTTAAGAAGGTAAGTGCNAAAACTGATCGCTTGGANATATTGGTAAACAATGCAGGTATAAGTGGTATCGAAGGNGATAATAACGCGCAATCAAAGTTGCAAGCAGCCCTTGATCGGGCAGAGTCTGTTGCGAGTGGCGTTAGACCAGACATAGAGCCTGCTATAGAGGAGGTGACCGACGAAGCATGGGCAAAGATGATAGCCGTTCATTTGAACGGAACATTCTATTGTAGTAGATCAGCGTCAAAGATAATGACCAAACAAAAGGCACCGCTCGGCTCATCAACGATAATTAATATGGGTAGTATTATGGGTACCTCAGGNGGTGCGGGTGCAGCAGCATATTGCGCTGCGAAAGCTGGNATTCTTGGTTTCACGCGCGCTCTNGCTCGAGATCTCGCNCCTTATGATGTGAGAGTGAATGCGATTGCGCCTGGCTACATACTAACTGACATGACNAGCCCTAGTGAGGCCATGTTCCCATTACTAAAAGCGCAAACCCCTATGGGTAGGATCGGTGAACCCGATGATATAGCTTGGGCAGCAGTTTACTTGGCAAGCGAAGAATCTAAGTTTGTGACAGGGCAAACATTCTCACCGAATGGTGGCTGGCACATGAGCCAGTAAAACCATAGATAAAAAGAAAAAAATAAAAGGAGAGTGTTAAATGGATAAAGATCAACCAGTAGATGTTTATCTCGTGGTCAATGCGAAGTACCACGATACAAACTTTGCTCGACTCGAGTTGTTAAAGCTGCTCGCGGAGAACGAAGATATCAACACCAGAGTTGCGGATAGTTTTAGTGANCTGTCGGGAATTCAAAATTCCTCGCTTCTTATTACATACACCTGCGATCTTCGCCCAACACTTGAAGAGCAGGAAGGATTAGCGAAGTTTTTAGATGACGGCGGTAAATGGTTCGCTCTTCATGCGACAAACGCGCTAATAGATTTCGTCGACGGGAAACCAGATACACCCGATGTCGCACCAAAATTCATGGAGCTTTTAGGCAGTAAGTTTGTTGCTCACCCAGACAATCAGACGATACATGTTCGAGTAACTGATGTTTTACATCCTCTTACGAAAAATATTGAGGATTTTGATGTGGAAGATGAAGAGCCTTACTACTGCGAGCCAAGGGGTGAGCAAACAGTCTTACTAGAGGCATCATATAACGAGCCCTCTCTTGGCTATGTGCAATCCGAGTATGGGACAGATAGAGATTCTCATCCGCAGATGTACCTAAGATCATGGGGAGAAGGAGAAGTTCTTTATCTTTCACTCGGACATTGCAGCGGAAAACATGATATGAAGCCTATGGTGGATATCCAGACACCGGTGCGTGGGTCTTGGAACTCGCCTATTTACTACGAATTACTGCGAAGAGGTATTAATTGGGGTATCAACAAACTTCAAGCATAAGCTATTGGCGATGGTGAACTAATAAGTAGGAACCTGTCATGTCGTCATTTTCAACAAACCTATAAGGAGAAAAACATGAGTGAAGTACGTGCAAGGGAAATCATGTCAGTTTATCTGTCAGATGTTGTTGGGAATGGTCAAATTGATCTAATTGATAATTTTACCGCTCCAACCTTTTTGGATCACACGCAAACAGAGCTAAAGGGACCCCAAGCCCTGCGAGCTCACGTAGAAACCTTTCGATCCAATATTAACGATCTGAAGGTTGAAGTAGTCGGAATTAGTGCGAGCAACGAAGCGGCATTTGGCATTTGGCGTTGGGAAGGTAAGCCGATTGACGATATATGGGGTAGGACATCGCAGGACGAGATGATTGTTCCTAGACTTATTGGAAGCTTATTTCACATAGAAAACGAAATGCTAGTGGAATATCAACCATTCCTTGACGCAATGGACATGTTAGGGCAAGTGAGTTAATTGCTGAGAGAGGACTCGTGGTGCAGCCTCTAAATACAATACGGCAACTGGGTTATGTCGTCTCTAATCTAGAAGAGTCCATAAAGTACTGGGTTGAAATCCTCGGTGTCGGCCCTTTCTTCATGATAGAACACTGCGCTTTGCGCGAACAAATCTATCGTGGGAGACACTCTGCTGTTGATGTCGATATTGCGCTTGGAAATAGTGGAGAGGTTCAAATAGAGCTCATTTTTCAACACAACAATAATGAGCTATCGATATATAACGAAAGTAATCCCGCAGGCCATCTCGGATTGCATCATTTCGGCCTAATGCCTCTTGATTTTGAGCTTGCCAGAACGCGATTTATGAGAGAGGGCTGTGAAGAAGTATTTGCCTGCACTGTCAGTGGTGCGCAACTATCTTATTTCGATACCAGAGCCCAAGTTGGTCATTTCACGGAGATTTGGGAACAATCACATGTTTTTAACGATGTTGCTCAAATGGTGGAAGATGCTGCTAAAAAATGGGATGGATTAGATCCTGTTAGACCAATGCCCTCATGATCGTTCATAGTGCGAGGGTACCTCGCANANAAAGCACCCTCGCGGTAAATACNACGTTTTTTCGAAGCGAAATANCNCTCACTCTGGCATTGCAGCCAAAAGGCTTGTAGCGACCCATGTNCTGATGATTTCTCGGTCATTTGCTGAAAACCGTGTCTGCGCCTTTGTNAATCTGTCATTGTTNTNTTCGTAGTTTTTAAGCATGTCTGCTTGAGAATTGAAACCCCACCAAATCCGGTGAGTTTCACCCTCATAACCACCAATAACCACCCGTTGAATTCCATAAGGAACCCCTTCAACGGCTGTTTCTGCTAAAAACGCTTTCAATTTTTCCCCATATTCAGGCGACAGTGCTTTTATCGAGGCTCCTTGAAAGACTCGAGTATCAGCAGTTAAATTTCCAATCTGATGAATATTTTCATAAATGCTTGAGCCTTTCGCGACCCAGCTGTCGTCACCGTTATTCTGCATAAAAGCCTTGACGTGGGCGTCAGACTGAATCATTGCGTTGGGCGGTGGCATCGACGCAGCATCACTATAGAAAAAATTGATTGCGACATTTGCCCCATCTCGACCACCTGCATTAATTTGGTAGACGGTCATACCTACCTGCCGCTCACTAAGTGCACCAGAATCGGCGAAGGCTTTTTGAGTCGTCAACACTGAGGACATATCTGTCGTAAAGTTTTGTATGTTTAAAATATAGCGTGCCTGTGGAGCTTGGTGATTGTCAGCGTAAGCGCTACCCAATATAAAAAGCGAAAAAATANAGGCCAGTATTTTTATTTTCATAGGTTTTTTCCTGANANAAGAGTTAATCGTGGTTNCCACACCATAACTGNGCTGTTTCTTTAAAAACAAGTAAATAGNTCTAGCCTAATCTACGTTCCTATANGATCTTGTTTCNATAGCTNGACAGTAGAGGNCGCTTTCTTTATTTGTCTATATCCCGTTCTTTTTAAACGGAGTCTGGTCCCNTGGGAACGTNCCTAAATTAGTCGCTCTTAATNGACAGGGCTNGCCCAGGGTNNNAGNGCGAGTTTCGACTATCAAAATATTTTGATTAATCGCCANTGATTCACTATTGTGTTGTTCGGGGGGGATGAACTTAATACATAAAACGAGGATATCCCTTTGAAGTATATAAAACACGCCATCTTGGCAATGACGACTATTGCCGCCTCATCATCTATTTTTGCCGACGATCATAGTTCGAGCGCACCTACACCGATACCGGTTGAATTCTACAGCTGCACTTACAATGCTGGTAAAGGTCCTAGTGATCTTCAGCCAGTAATCAAAGAGTGGAAAAAAGCGATGGGAAAACGCGAGTACCAGTCATGGATGCTGCACCCAATCTATGCGAGTGATGCGTCAATGAACAACAGCGTCATGTTTACGGGATGGTGGCCTAGCTATTCTCAGATGGGCAAAGAAGTCGATTACATGATGGATAAGGTTTCGCCAAAGTTAAATCCGTTGTGGGCGGAGGTAATAACCTGCGACATACACGCAGAAACCATGGCTATGCAACTCCGCGACGGAATGGATATGGATCTTGACTCGGGCGTGATGACTTACCAACAATGCAACTTGAAGGAAGGTAAAAGTGCTGCAGATTTAATGCAAGCTAACGCGAAAATGGGCGGCTTCATGACGAAAGCCGGCGTAAGTGATGTGTCCGCTGCTGTGATCTTTCCAGGGACCGGAGCTCCAGATGGCTTTGATTACGTCATGACATTTTGGGCGCCTTCAATGACTGTGCTTGGTGAAACGTTTGAAAAAGCTATGGCTAGTGGAATTGGTCAAGTTCAGCGAGAGTTGTTTGCTGACCTCACNGAATGTAGTAACGGGACCCGATATTCTGGCAGTCGTATCTACTGATATCANCCAGNGGTCAATATCCCCATAACTGAAAAGTNTAGTCTCGGTCTGNATTTAGCCGACCGAGACTGCTCTTTTCTAAAGCTCTTCAATATTGAGTCATTAAATTCTGACAACAGCGCCTAGCTTTAAATTGTGTTAGGTAGAGTCATTAACAAGTTAATAAGGAAGCAGCTGAATTTTGTGAATCTTCGCGAAGAAGTTCGTCGAGAAAATTNTCTATGGCCGCTGCATTTTCNCCTGTNTTAAAACGATAGTCGCAGTGAGTCAAACCNTGTTCCTTACGTAATGTCACAGGAACCCCTAGTTCTAAAAGTTTTTTTTCAAGAAGCTCNCTTTGAGANACTGGCACTACAGGATCTTCATCACCGTGNAGCAACAANAACGCAGGACNACCATGCTTTACATTCTTGTAGATACTGCATAAGTTCGAAATTTCTTGCCGATCGTCTAGTGGTCCCCCTAATAATTTTGCAACCGGTGAGTCAGCGCTGTAGTAATCGATGAGTCCATCAAAGTCTCTAGGCACCGATTCAAAATCAGTTGGCGCGTAGAAAGCGATGACTCCGCTAACCTCAGTTGAGATCTCCATATGTTCTCTGATCGTTCCTTGGTGCACTTTTGAGTCGGTTGTAACCGCGACAATTGATGCTAGGTGTCCTCCAGCAGACATCCCGCATGTAATGAATATATTTGGATCTAAATTGAGTTCCTTGGCATTAGCGCGAAGGAAGCGAATGGCTGCATTTGCTTCGTGGCATTGGCTCGGCCAGTGAGTTTTTTTCCCATCTTTGGTTTCAGCCAACGTATAACTAACACTAGCTAATGCAAAACCGCGGTTGATTTGGTCTATGATAATCTTCTCAATATCTCTCCTGCTTCCCAGAACCCAGGCTCCGCCATGAAACCAGATTAGTAGCGGGAATGGTCCACTCTTGTTAATGTCAGGCAGAAAGAGATCTAGCTCTAAGCTACCACCTTTTTCCCTAAGATAGGTCAGGGTTTTTGGCTTGTGCTTGGCTGCTGCGATTTTCCCTCGAATTGAGGAGTAGATGCCTTTTGCCAACATATCTACTCCTGAGAAAAGCTTATTCACTAAATCCTCGCTTGTATGTGCTTATCAAAAGATATCCCTATAACGTAAAGGAAGACAAAAAATCCCAAATAGTTTCCGCCGCATCTAAATCATGAGACCGATAAATACTGTTTGCTATTGGCCAGTCGTGTCCCATTCCGTACAGGAGAATTAATTCCACCAAGGCATTGTCGTCGCAGTTCTTAAAGCTTTCCCTTCGCCCACCTATGCCTGCTCCCGATCTGTTCGGTATAGTCAGTGTTTCACTTGGCACTGAGCAATTATTTTTGCGAGACCAGTACTGCATAACGTCATCTATAGGCGTCATTATCGCGTTACCACTGTAGGGAACTACCAAGTCGAGCAGTCCATGAATTTGCAGGACTGGAACTGCCCGTTGAGGATTACAATCATCATAGGTCTGAGGCGTCATAGATCCCGTTACCGAAGCGATGGCAGTAATCCGCTCGCTGAGTTGGCAGGCGAGTTCGTAACTCATGAATCCACCGTTGGACATTCCCGTAGAATAAACACGGTCGAGATCCAAGGACAAATTCTGCGCCAAGTGATCAATTAGCTGGCTGAAGAAGAGCACGTCATCGGTTTGGCTTCCTACGGTCCAACCTCCGACATTCCAGTGCGTTTCTTGTGTTGATGGCAAAATCGTACCTTGGGGATAGACAACAATAAATCCTTCTTCGTCAGCGATGCTTTGGAAACCTGAATAGCGTAAGTTGAGTAGCGCATTACTTGTGTACCCGTGCAAGCTTAGTAGCAGCGAAGTTTCGCTGCTTCCATTTGTATACTTCTCAGGAACGTAGATAAAGAATTCTCGAGGTAAATCGTCGCTAACCAGGCGACATTTGTATGTATTTAATATTGGTCTGCCAAAGACATCCTCCCCGCTTTGTGCAGTGCAATTGTCGAGTGTATTTCTCGATTTACTGTTTGATGGGTTTTCGCTCACCTGCACTGAAAAAGAGGTTTGTGTAGCCTCTTTACCGTCAGACGCTACCACAGAAAAATTGTATCTGTTGTCTAAATCATGATCAGACGGGTTCTCAAAGTTCGGCTCGATCCTAAAGGTAATTCTTCCGGATGATGGGTCTAACGCAAATGCATTCCCATCTTCTCCATCGAGAGAAAAAGTGACTGGATCATTATTGGCATCGGATGCAGTGGCGAACAGAGAAAACGGATCGCCTTCGACTAAGAAGAACTCGCGTGAGCGATTTGTGATTTGCGGAGCAAAATTTTTGGCGCTTTTGCCGGACTCAAAGCAAGAGAAATTAAAGAAAGTTTGGTTGCCAACCAGGTTGAGGTTCAGTAGACGTAAATCTGCTGGCGAGGAGCTTAGCTTTAGTGACGCGGTACCATTCCAGGTGCTTCCTATTGCGCTTGAGAGCTGGTCGCGAGATACCCAAAGGTGAGCTTTGGGGGGCAGAGAATCAATGATGACTGAGTCGGCTACGCCAACTGTATTACCTTGTTCATCAAAAACGGTGCCTGTGATTTTGGGTAGAGAGTGATCCCCCTGATTAATAAATCGAATATAACTGAAGTCTACTTCGTCATAGCCGAGCAAATTGTGTACTTGCTCTTTTGTGACGCAATTTGTGTTGCTGATTAAACCGCTGGGACTAGTAAGTTTGGTAACTAGACTAAACCGTTCACTGCCGTCTATTTCTAGAATCGCTGGTCCTTCCCAAGGTGGGATTTCGAAAATAGATTCAATATCTTGAGACGAGAAAATTAATCGCGATTTAGGAGATAAGCTTCCCTCGTGGAGTGGCTGGTTCTCTAAGCCGAGTACCGATCCATCTGAACCATAAATAGTGCCAGTGAATGATTGGTTTTTTTCCGACTTATTTAGTAGATGAGTGAAAGATACGTTTCTGCTCGAAGAGCTTGTTTGCAGATATATCCGTTCGAGATCAGACCCATTCTCAGAGCAGGAGAAGTTGAAAAAGGTTTCCTGTTCAGCGCTGTAATTCAAATTGATTAGTTTCAACCCCTGGATTGGTTCAACCTCTAACATCCCAACCTCTGACCAATCAGCGCCGAATTTATCGATTAGGTCCCGCTCTGTGATCCAAACTTGTTGTTTTGGCCTGAGACCGTCCAGTAGGACAGTGTCTCTGGATCCTGTGGGCTCTCCAGATTTTTTATATAATGAAGCAGTGATCGCTGCATATTCGTTATCCGTCGTATTGATAAAACGAAGGTAGCTTTTATCGGCGGAATTTGGGCTTTCAATATTAATTAACGAATTTTCGGTGACGCAATTGGTGTTAGTGATTAATCCACTTGGATTTTCCAGCCGAGACATCACCGAGAAGCCTTCGTTGCCCGTGATTTCAAGCATAGCCGGCCCATTCCAGGAATCGACACCAAGCTTTAGTTCAAGGTCTTCAGCAGAAAAGATTAGCCGCGCGCCTGGAGGAATCGGTGAATCATGAAGTGGTGTTTTCTCAGCCCCAAGTAAGTCTCCAGTCTGATGATAAAGTGTTCCTGAGAAAACCTGATTACTGGATGATGTATTAATCAAGTGAACTCTAGTGATATTTTTACTTTTCGAGTTCGTGAGGAGGAATACNCTGGCAGTGAAATCAGCATTTAGCAATGCATTTTCGTCCGACGCCAAAGACTNTAAAGGCAGTGTCATAAGCACTAGCATTAGTATGCTTGAAGCNTTAATTTTCAATTTTCACTGCTCCTAANCCTTANTANAACCAAAACCCTCTGTTGCCATACAGTAAGGTCTCAGAGCGTATCGGTTAAATTACTGTCCTATTATTCTAGCTGTCTTTCTCAGTATTTTTGGTGCAATACGCTCAAGTCCAGCCGATATTTCCTAAATGGAGGCCGGTCGACGACAGAAATTTTATCGTCGCACGAGGCCGAAATGTGGCGCAAAATGCAGTAAAACTTAAGTTATATCATGAAGAGGGTAGTCGCCCGTCTGCTCTACTTTAAGTGCAGAACAGCAGAACGACTAGCCCTCCTGTCGCATAGGCTTTCTATTCCATATTGTTGAAATGTTCTTCAATAGTGGCAAAGTTTCTTTCATTGCACGTAGCGGCTTTACTGAAAAGCGCCATGCCATCATTTCCTAATCCCTCGCCGAACCAACGTTGGAATGAATTCCCCATTTGTTCGAAAGATGGCCAGACAACCATAAGCACAAAATTGCCTCCGATCATATCTCCAGAGAAAGGTTGCAGTATCCATTGTCCTATCTTAAGGCCATTTTCTTCCGAGAATTTTTCGACATTAGCGGTAACCTTCCTCATATCTTCCATGGTTTGTCCTTCGTTAAGGCTGCAATACCAAAATTCTGCGATAGAGGAGTCGCTTTCCATTGAGGCGTGATCGTCCGCCAGGGCGAAAGGCGTTAGAAAAATTAGGCTGCTTGATAGGCAGAGGCAAGAGATAATTTTTTTCATAGTTTGTTCCTTCATTTAATAGGTTTTCAACATACCAGCTACTGTTAAGTAGTGTGCTGTAGAAGCAATCGTAAATTTTTATCTCGGCTACTACCACTTAACAATGCAAAAATTCCGGGAAATGTAAGCAGAGTCGTAGAGATAATCTTTTGCCTCCCTTTCTATATCCAGTTGATGATGGAAAATTTGAAAGGCTGTCGGGTCTGAAGCAGTCAGTACCAAGGTTCCGTATACTCAATTCATTTGTATGGAGACATAAAATGGACTGGGACGCGCTTGGAGCCATTGCTGAACTGTTAGGGGCAGTAGCTGTTTTTATGACACTTGTCTATTTGGCAGTTCAACTGAAACAAAATAATGCGTTTGCACAAGCTCAAGCGATGCAAGCAAGGACGGATACTCAACTAAATATGATTTCTTTTGTTTTGTCTGACCCAAAATATTTGAGATCAATTAGAAAGACGGTGTCATCCATCGCAGCGTCTGAGAAAGAGGGCCTTAGCGAGGAGGATAAGGCAACAGCGAATATAATACTGGGTGTTATGCGAACCACCCTGGAAAACACATTTGAGCAATATAGAAAAGGATTGATCGGGGAGGATTTTTATCAAGGGATAACGGTTCAAACGATAAAGACCTTTGGTCCGGCAATTTTGTCGCAAGATTTGTGGTTAACTCCGGACTTCAAAAAAGAAATTGAGACGATATTGATATCTTCTTGAAAAGTTTATTCGATCTCATCGCGACGAGA
>NZNP01000052.1 GCA_002694945.1 Gammaproteobacteria bacterium | reverse complement strand
TTACTCTGTGATTGATATAACGCCTTTTCCTCGAAAGGGAAGGAGGGTCTGTGAACTGGTTTCACCTCTCAAGCCGTTTGAGGCATTAGCTATGGGAAAGACGGTAATAGTTTCAGACGTGGGGGCACTCAGCGAAATAATAGTACATGGGGAAACTGGACTAATACATCAAAAGGATGACGCAGAAAGTCTTGGAGGGTGCATCTCAGAATTAGTGCTAGATCACAAACTAAGAGAACGGCTTAGTAGTAATGGCAGAGACTGGGTTATCAATAACAGAACCTGGGAAATGGCGGGCGAGATAATCGAGGGTGCATATGAAAAAATAATTGACTCGCCCGAGGGAAGGTGAAACATTGAGGCTCCAAATACAAAATAATTCCATTACCCAGATAGACGAGGTTTCTCTCGAACAGAGGAGAATAAGCAGAGATAGGACCTCTTTCATTATACGAAATAAATTTAGGAAGGCTTCTGGAGATAGGTTACTTGGTCCTTTGTGGCTAGTCCTAGACCCTCTAATTTTTTCCTTGATTTATCTATTTGTTTTCACAGTTGTGCGTGCACGAATTGAAGCCAGTAGCATCTTTATTGGAGTCACACTGTATAGGGTTTTGCAGTCTTCCCTAATGTCGGGGACTAAATCTCTTATTGACTCAAATGGGGGTCTGAAATGCGAGAGAGTAGATTCATCGGTAATGCTTCGAGCAAATATTGGACACCTTTTCGCGGATATAACCCTTCAAACTCTTCCTACAGCGATTATATTGATTATGGGCTTAGACGTAATGCTTGTCGGCGGCCTCCTATATCTGATAACGGCCCATCTCATGGGTTTGCTAGTTTTCGGCCTTGGTATGTCGATTTCAGGACTTATGACTAAAATACCGGACTTGAAATCAGTGCTTAGATATGGATTGATGGTGGGTTTCTACGCGTCGCCGGCAATGATACCAATGTACAAGATGAGCGGTTTCCACTATTCTGTAAACAAATACAATCCATTTTCATATTTCGTAGAGTTTGTCAGATATAATTGCGAGGTCAGTTCGGCCTATCTAGACCTTGATGTGCACATATTCGCATTTATTTTATCCTCTTTTACAATACTAACAATAAGCGGATTTAGAAGATATGACAAAATGAGGTGGAGGATGAGTTCATGGTCATAGCTGGGTCCGCAATCAGAGTAAAAAATCTCAAAATGGAATTTCAAGAACATGTTCGGGAAGGTTTTCTAGGATTAATGAACACAAAGAATCATTTGGCAATCAAGGATATAAGCGTCGATGTAGAAATCGGAGAAAGATTAGCAGTAATTGGTAGGAACGGATCTGGGAAATCCACCCTATTACGGTGTATTGCAGGATTTCATAAACCAAAATCTGGCACCATTGAAACTAATGGAAGAGTGATTTTACTCGCAGGGACCGATCCTGGCTTCAACAAACAACTCACGGGAAGACAGAATGTTTTGGATATGGCAGGTGCATATGGCATCCCTAATGCTGAGAAAGCGGAATTCGTTGAGGGAGTAAGGAAATTTGCAGAATTGGGCGAAAATTTTGATAGGAAATATGGGAACTATTCATCAGGAATGAAGGGGAAGTTAGGTTTTGGATTTGTCTCAAGTATCAAAACTGATTTGTTGTTAATTGATGAGACTTTTGGATCTGGTGATTTAGAATTCAAAGAGAAGGCAAAGTTGCGAATGAAGGAATTACTGGAAGATGCAGGGACAGTAGTGATGTGCACCCACTCGCTCGCTCTAGCATCTGAAATTTGCAATAGAGTGATAGTCTTAGAAAATGGATTTATTGTTTTTGATGGTGAAATAGAAGAGGGTTTGGATTTCTATAAATCTCTGAATAGGGAGATAGTGGATTGGGTAGAGTTTCCTTATTCCGAAAGGAAAATTGAGGACGGGAACATTTCTTTCGACTTCAAGGATGAATTTGGACTTGACGAGGACATAAGATTGGTTGTCCATGGTAGTAAATTAAATGACTTCATCTTTATCGAAGTTATTCCTGCAGGGAGTTCAATAAAATTGAATCAGGCCACGCTTAGTGGAGATTCTGAATACAAGTTTAAAATTCAACAGAAGAGATTGGGACGTTGGTATGATGCATCAAAATACGTAAACATAATCAGAGAATGATAGTCTTCTAATTTCTTCACTAAACAGGATTGGAGCATTTTGTGGACCGAATCAGTCAAGTTTGGAGTTTGCTGGGGAATAAATAGGAGCGAGTCGCCCCGAGTCTCCGAGGTGTAGTATGAAAGCAAATAGGCCAATAATACTGGTAGTCGGTGCTCGACCAAATTTCATGAAAATAGCACCACTATATGATGAGTTGAAAAGTCGCAGTGTGGATCAGATTCTTGTACATACTGGACAGCATTACGATGAAAAGATGAGTAAGGTGTTCTTCGACGATTTGGGGCTACCAGAGCCCGACATATACATGGGAGTGGGTTCTGGCTCACATTCCGAACAGACGGCAAAGATAATGATTGAATTTGAGAAAATATGCATAGATTATGATCCCAAGCTAGTAGTTGTTGTAGGAGATGTAAACTCTACTCTCGGATGCACATTGGTTTGTGCTAAAATGAATATCAGAACAGCCCACATAGAAGCTGGTTTGAGATCTGGTGATATGGAAATGCCCGAGGAGGTAAATAGGATAGTGACTGACGCATTGGCAAATATTCTACTTACGCCATCAGTTGATGCTGACAAAAATCTAATTTCTGAAGGTAGAATGGAGCAGGACATCTATTTTGTAGGGAATATAATGATAGATTCATTGATTAAAGGACTTAAGAGGGCTTCGAAAAGTAAAGTTCTGGAGGAAATTGGCATTCAGAAGGGAGAATATGGAGTAATTACACTGCATAGGCCCTCAAACGTAGACGACTTCGAAACACTTGAGGGAATTATCAGTGCTATGGAGGAAATCGTCAAAGAAAATCGTCTAGTTTTCCCAGTCCACCCGCGAACAAAAAATAATTTAGAGAAAATGGGGCTCAAATCAAGATTGGAAGAAAATCCAGAAATCATATTGACTGGGCCACTAGGATATCTGGATTTCCTGTCATTGATTAATAATTCGAGGATTGTTTTTACTGATTCAGGCGGTCTTCAGGAAGAGACGACTTTCCTGGGAATTCCTTGTTTGACACTTAGAGACTCTACAGAAAGGCCGATTACAGTTCTGGAAGGCACAAATAAGATTGTTGGATCTAGTAAACGGGACATAATGTCCGCTTTCAAGGGGGCAACGGAGAATGCAAATTATCAAAAGGCATCAATAAAGTATTGGGATGGCAAAACTGCTTCAAGAATAGCTGATGTTATTACTAAGGGGGAATAGTATTGGATTATCCGTTGTCTGAAGATATTCAGGATTGTCTAGATCTTTACAGGGAAGTCGGTCTTATTCGCAGCTCTCTGATGACAATGAACGTGGACCCAGATAGACCAGGAGACCCCATTTCTGATGCAGAAAATCACATTTCGGATTCATTATCCGGTTCCCCGAAGGCGATTTATTTAGCAGAAAGTACGAATGCTAGAAGCACGGACTTAGTAAAAAATGCAGAAAAAATCTTGTCTTCGGGATACCTTACGCACGGAGTCAGGATGCATCTTGAATCTCCTGTAAATTGGGAACTATTCACATCTCAAAATCGAAGCGTTAGATACAAGATTCAGTCTCTGATAGTATGTGACAGCGTACTTAGAGCAGACTCTGCGAAGCGTGAAAGGAGGTGGTACGAACCATCGCTGAGATATATTCAAGATTGGGTTTCTAACTTCATTGTTGACGAAGGCAGGGACCAATACCAATGGTATGACATGGCAGTAGGCCTGCGTGCGGCAAAATTAGCATACATCATCAGGAGGGCTATTGAGGAGAAAGAAGAGTATCGGTTGCTTGCTCCNTTGATTGTNGCNGCAGACATCCATGNACAAGAATTGATGAGAGAGGATAANATTGCTTTGCACTCAAATCANGGGCTTTTTCAGATGTCTGGACTCTTATCACTNGGGAGATTACTACCATTCTTGTCAAGATCTGAAGAGGCAGTACAGTTTGCTAAAGAGAAGATTCTATTTATGCTTGAGAATCAATTCGCTAAGGATGGCCTGCACAAAGAGCATTCTCCAATCTACCACATGTATATCACAAATTATGTTTATTCTATTCGGAGATCCAATTTTCTAGAAGATACTGAAGAGTTTGAAGTTCTTGCAGAAAAGGCTACTAAAGCGGCATCCTGGATGATTCAGCCTGACGGGACAGTTCTGCCATTTGGCGATTCTCCCCCGTCTCAAGCAATCAGGAAGGCGGATTTCCCATTAAACATGGAAAATGGAAAGCCATCTCCACCTTTTGGATTCAAGTATTTCCAAGATGGTGGCCTAGTCGTAAACTGTACACCTGATAAAGAGGGGGGAGCGGGCGAATACCTTGCATTCAATGGTAGTTTCTTTTCTAGGCAACATAAGCATAGTGACGATATGGGCATTCAGTTCTTCTCTGACGGGAAAGGAGTCCTTACAGATGCGGGTTTTTTTGCATATCTCTACGATCAAGAAGAGAGGATCTTCGTGGAGTCAACGAGGGCACATAATTGTCTAGAGATTGACGGTTTTGACTATTCAAGGTTTAATACTGATATTTTTGGCAATTGTATCGACTTTGCTGAAAAAATCGGAGATTGTGTTTTCATACAAGGCACAGTGAACAGAAGTAGGTTGGTTCCTGCAGATATCCCCTACAACAAGGTAAAGGACTGGCATTGTGAACCCTGTCAGATAAAGCAAAAAAGATTGGTTTTTTATCTGCCTGGTAAGTTTTTGATAATTATTGATGACATAAAATCTATGAAAAACAGAAATTATACCCAATGGTTTAATCTTTCATCGGGAGTCTCGGCAGTACTTGGAAATGAGGAAATTGTAGTTAGAGATTCGAATGAAGTTAGATGCGTAATTAGGAGCTTGCAGAAAGGTCCCATCAACGCCTCGTTGGTGAACGGACAAGTAGAGCCTCGGCTACAAGGATGGTTCAGCCCTAATGGAAATATCCTTGAAANGATCGATTCGATCGGNATTGAGGGTACTGGAAAACACTCCATTATTGGGACTATGTTTGATNTAGAATTCGAAAAAACACCTAAGATTGCCCTNAATGTTGGTTCTGGTGGCAATTACCTGAAAGCCGTAGTTGATAGGNCAGGCAAGAGATATGAGATGNTAATTAGACAGAAATCATCTCAAGTNTCTCTAGAGTTTATCGAGGATGGNGANATTACAGAGNGNCTCATNGAAGAGTGATNATTCNCTNCAATCTGANAAGAAGNNANTGGGGCGTTGCCTATTTGNNCTGTTTCTTAAGNTAAAATTTGATGTCCCCNTCTTCNCCAATACTCTCCACTGNAACTAATTCCCAACCTTTTGTGCCATATTCATTCAGGATCTGTCCCTTGGCGGCTTCCATCATCTTCTTTCCTTTGGCNTTCCACATATTTCTTGGAAGAGATGTCATATCTTTCTTCTTCGTNTGGACATTCACTAAGACTCCGTTCTCAGAAACCTTTCTTCCCTTATTTTCTAGATGCACTATTAGGTGGTGCCAATTTACCATGTACTATCGCTGATAAAGAGCGTATATAATTCCACTGCAAAGGAATGAGTTGTGCTCCTAGCGTCATGTTTTGTTCAAAATAATGATTATCACTATCTCTTACGAATGACATGGGAGTTATNGAGGGGCATCTAAATNGAGANCTTTGTGTCATGCATACTCTCGCCAAAAGTTATCCATCCATGAATGGATATACAATTAGGAGCCATGAGGTCTTGATGGCCCAGAACAAGATGGATGGAGTTACATCTTTTGCTTTGACATCGCCGTATTATCGTGGAATCTACGAAAATGACGAATGTACTATCGCAGATGGGGTGGAATACCTAAGAACTCCATTACCCAACTCAAATAAAGAGAGTACACGGTCGAAAATAAGAGCTAGTTTGGGCAGTAAAATATGGCTCCATACCATTTTGAGGAAGATTTACTCTCCTTTTTATTTATCTTCTAATNTGATAAAGGAGTGGNNTCTGATGANTAGATTTCAGAGACGANTAGAGGAAGTTATTCGNGAGAGGGGGCCTAGCGTAATTCATGCTCATACTCCGTTCAAAGTAGGTTTNCCTTCTATGAAGGCCGCAAAAAAAATGCAAAAACCATTCGTATACGAGGTGAGGGGGATTTGGGAAGAGTCGGCGGTTAGCAGAGGTTCTTTCACCCGATGGAGTCCAAGATACTGGAGATTTAGACTAATGGAGACAAAAACGATGAAGAATGCAGATCTAGTTTTTTGCATCTCCAAGGAGCTGAAATCAGAATTGATTTCCAGAGGAATACCTAAACACAAGATATTCATAATTAAGAATGGGGCTCCAAGTAGGTTTCTGAAGGAGTGTGAAGATGAAAAATCAAGTAAGAAGAAAAATTCTGAGATTAAATTAATTGAAGAAATAAAGAATGAGAGGAGAGTTATTGGGTATGCTGGTTCAGTGCAGGAATATGAGGGCCTAGAGTTATTAATTGGAAGTGTAAAGAATCTAGTAGATTGTGGGCTCGATCTATCATTATTGATAATTTCAAACGAAGCAGATGTGTCAAATTTGCTTGAATTTTGTGAAAACCTGGGAGTTGGCGATTATGTCCATATTACTGGACCGGTGCTCAGAAGTGAAATAAGGAATTATCTCAATATGATAGATGTCTTTGTAGTTCCCCGTCTGGATGAATCAAGGATGTCTAAGATGGTCACCCCAATGAAGCAAATGGAGCCGATGGCTCTTGGAATACCTCTATTGATTAGTGACATAAAAGCAATCAGAGGCATTACTGGAGAAGGCACAGTTACCACATTTGAGCCTGGTAGTATGGAAGATTTATGTGAAAAAATTCGTTTTTTAATATCCGGAGATAAGCGCGTTGACGAGACGGTGAAGAAAGGTGTTGAATGGGTGAGAAAGGAGGGAACATGGGACATTTCAGTAGATAAAGCGATTCACTTGTATAGAGATTTGATTAGAAATGAGAGTTCCTAGATAAGGGGAAACCGATCCCATTATACTCCCAACCTATCTCTTTCATCAATTCCGGGGAGAGTGCCCTCCTACCATCATAAAGTTTGGGACTTTTGCATATTTTGAGTAGATTGGACCAATTCAATCCTACACACTGTGAATGGGCAGTGGCNAGTACTACGANATCATAACCGTGCCCTTTCAAGGGNTNGGNAATTNTGGTNGCCCATTCTGGAAAATTATCCNCATCNACATGTGGNTCCCAGATTTCAATNNGGGCTCCNGAATCNGCAAGATACTTGCTCATTTCNAGAACNGGGGTATCTCTNACATCTCCAGTTTCGGGTTTGTAAGAATAACCGAGAATAAGTATTTTTTGAGTATTCTCTTCGGATTCTTTCGTAAGATCGAGTATCTCCCTGGCTGAAATTATAGGCATAGATTCGTTAATTTCCCTAGCAGCCGTGCTAATTTGCGACTTAGTTCCTATTTTTTCTGACAAATCGATGTAATAGTAGGGATCGACAGGGATGCAGTGACCTCCCACTCCAATTCCAGGAGTATGTCGGTGAAAATTCCATTTAGTTGCAGCTGCCGAGAGTACCTTTTCTACATCCACGCCCATTTTTGGCAGAACAGTTGCTAGCTCATTTACGAAGGCTATATCTATATCTCGTTGGACATTTTCTACAAGCTTGGCTGCCTCTGCAACCTCGATTGGGCCGACGTAGGTTGCATTTGCAGTAGTAATACATGAATATAAATCTGCCAAGTATTGTCCAGTATGTGGATCATCGCAACCGATTATTCTATCTACAGAACCAGCTGAATGCAGGGGATCTCCGGGATTGATTCTTTCTGGTGAATAGGCGATATGAATGTGGTTTCCGATTTCGATATCTAAATCGTGACAAATGTTATTCATCACATCTCTAGTTACTCCAGGGTAGACAGTGCTTTCGAGAACAACAATTGTCTCGTTTTCTGGATCAATTGATTCCAACACACTCCTTGAAGCAGATTTTACGAATGAGAGATCGGGTGTCTTATCCTTGTTTACTGGAGTCGGGACAGTGATTAGGACAATATCTGAATCAGGAATTACTGATTTGAAATCAGTATAAATACCCCACCTAGAGTCTCCGACGGGAATGGAAAAGGTAACTCCTTCGTCAACAAATGGGGGCTTCCCGGAACGTATCAGATCGATCGTTTTATCAGAAATATCGATCCCACGTACATGGAAACCTGCTTGATGAAAGGCGAGAGCAGTTGGGAGACCCACATAACCCATGCCCACTATTGCAATGCTTGTCTTATTGGCGTCTATATCCATTGACATTTCGAAAACCCGGTAGTAATTAATTGGAGGGGAGGTCTGCTGAGTTAGCCGATTGAACCTCTCCCTTAAACAAAAGTCTCCTTTTCTGCTTCATTCTAAGGAAATCAGAGACTTCAGGATCGCAAGATGCAGGGAGCCCGTTGGCAAAACCGGCGACATACCCTGTAAACATTGCCAAACCTCCAATTATTATTGGCTTCCTTAGCATTCTATGAAGAGATCTAGCAAAAATATATGCTGGAAGATATCTCATAGAATAAGAGAATTGTCCGGTTTCAAAGCAACCCCTAACAAGGCCAGAGTAGGCTCCTGTTCTACGGAAATGTCTAGCCTCTATTCGTGGAAAATTTTTGGTAATCCAACCATTCATCTGGGCCTTTATGTTGTCAATTCCATCCCATCCATTGACTTCTCCAATTCCCCCTATGTCTTCATAGCACTTCTTCCTGTAGGTCTTTAGTGCGCCTCTTGTATGATCCGGAGAAACCTTCTCTCGGATCTTCCTACCCCTCTCAAGAACATAGCACGAACCACTGGCTATACCAAGATCGGGGGATTCTCTAAATTCTGAAAATATAGACTCAAAATAGTTAGGCGGCAATTCCACATCAGAATCGATTTTAGACAAGAACTCCCATTCGAGATTAGATTGAGATATTCCAAAATTAACTATTTTTGCTATCTGTGCGCCCCTCTTCCATTCTGAATTATCATTTATCCGATGGATAGAAATCCAATCAAAATCTGAAGTTAATACTTCTATTTCCTCCTTACTTTTCTGGGAATAATTGTGTAAAACGATAATCCATGAGTCCGGAACTACTGTCTGTTCCGATACCGACTTGATTAGGTTTCTAATTACTGAAACTTCATCCCTGCAAGGAGTAACGACTACGTGCATAAATTGCCCTCGATTTAGATGATTATAGTACTCCCGTCATGCATATGTATTTGTATTGATTGGAGGGTTTGTGGTCGCGATCACTGATGTTCAGTTTTCTATCCAAGTTACTTCGCTATTTATGATGATGGTCCCATTACATTACTGGATAAAAATGAGGAATGAAATACATGAAGAGGGGTTTGAAAAATATCAAGAAGAGGGAAATCTGAAAATACATATTATTCTTCCAATGCGCAACGAGATAACTAACGTTGTAAGGAAGATATCATCAATAGTATCTGAGATTGAGCCTTACCAATCAGCGACTTTAACTGTAGCCGACTCTAACTCATATGACGGGACAAGACTAGCTGCGGAGGATTTCCTGAGGGCTTCTAATCTGTCAAAAGAAAGATGGGAAGTAAGGAATTTTGAGATTCTAGGAAAGAATGTTGCACTAAATAGAGTGATTGAGAAGAATGAAGCGGATATTTTCGTAATGTCTGATGCAGATGCATACGTTTCTCCTGGATGGCTGCGAATTCTACTATCCAGATTTTCTGATGAGGAGGTTGGAGTAGTATCTGGAATAGAAATTGAAGATGATGGCGGATCTAATTTCAACTCATTCTATAGAAGAAGTTCAAATTGGCTTCGAATTATGGAATCTAGGTTGGATTCGACACCGGTTTTAGAGGGAAGTATTCTGGCTTGGAGGTCAGAATCGATGGGTTCGTTCAGATTCGATGAAAGGGTGAATGCGGACGATGCGCAAATAGGCATACATTCAATAAAAAGTGGATATAGATCAATTGTTGATCCACGAATCACTTTCGAAGACTTCGACAATAGCAAAAGGACGTTCCGGGAATCTGTTAGAAGGGCACAGGGACTGTCAATTACGCTAATTAGAAATTCAAATCTTTCTATAATTAGAGGTAGGAGATTCGCAAGGAGATCTATTTTCAATGCTATTGCTTTGTATATTTTCTTCCCTTGGTTCGCGCTTATTTTCGGGCTAAATGCATTAATTGCCTTCTCTGATGACCCAGTTATTGGCCATTCGTGGGAGTTTTACTCGGTCGCTTCAATCTTGGTAGTATGTTTGGCCCCACAGGGAAGGTCCCTGATTTTGGGTTCTGTGATTTCAATTGTTGCCCATCTACAGGCAATGGTCGGGATAAGGTACAACAATTGGAATCCAACTAGATCCTCAAACTACCGTAACTGACTTGGCGAGGTTTCTCGGCCTGTCTACGTTTATTCCTTTCTCTACTCCAACTTGGTAGGCTAGAAGTTGGATGGGAATGATGCTAGTAAAGGGAGAAAGTTCGGGATGTACAGTTGGGGTTTGAATCAAGATGTCGGCCAAATCGGTCAAAGGACCTTCATTGTCCGTAATTAGGATAATCTTGGCCCCTCTAGCCTTGCACTCTCGGATACTCGACTCCATTAGGTTTAGTTTAGAGTCGGTTGGTACTACGGCTACCACCGGAGAATCATTAGAAAGTAGTGCAATTGGACCATGTTTCAACTCCCCTCCCGGTAATGACAAACAT
>NZNP01000051.1 GCA_002694945.1 Gammaproteobacteria bacterium | reverse complement strand
GAGAGAGTAGTTGAGATCGCAGCGCCTGAAGGCAGTTCATTGGACGTCATGAGTATGGTTGATAAGAACGATTAGTCTTTTCTGCTGCGAGTGGAAAACAGTTGGTACAAAAGGCCTAGCGCTATGATGAGTAATCCTAGACCGTCTAACCCGACTTCGCTGGTATTAATACCAATGATCGCTAAATCTGGTAAAGCTATCAAAGTGCCTCCAATTATCAGGCTCAGTGCCGCGAGGATATTCAGCTTCCCGAACCGCGGAAGCCAACCCTGAGTTCCCATGGCGATGCAGTAAATGGCGGGCACAACCTCCAGTAGTTTGAAGACCGCGGCAGTTATACCGTTGGCGAGTACTAGATCCGGATCCATCACGAACAGAAATGGAATGAGGTAGATTATTGAGCTCAGGCGCATTGCATCGAGCGCCGCAAGCATCGGTTTTGCTCTAGCGATGGTAGCGGCCGCAAAGGCTCCAAGGGCGACCGGTGGTGTGATGAAGGACAACATGCCCCAGTAGAGTATAAATAGATGCACAGCCACGGGGTGCAGTCCCCCTTCGATGAGCGCCGGTGCTAGCACAATGGCCAGAAAGATATAGGCTGCCGTAACGGTCATGCCAATTCCGAGGATAAAACTCGTTGTTGCGCCCATGACGAGTAGAACCCCGGTCGATCCACCAGCTATGAAAAGCAGATCATTGATTAGAGTGCCCGATAAACCGGTCACAGATAAAGCGCCAACGATTAAACCTACTCCCGCCAGTACAGCCAACAGCTCAACCAGAAGCCTGGCAACGGCGATCAGCATGTTTAAGAATGCGGCCGATGTAAATTTTTCACCGAATATCTGATGGGAGGCCAGCAGGCAACCGGTCGCGGCCCAAGGCGCGAGTTGCTCCCTTTGCATGACAAGTAGCAATATTATGAGTAAGAAAAAAGCTGCAATGTAATACCAACCTTTCTCGAAAGCCTCCTTGACATTAGGCAGCTCAGCATCGGATAGGCCGCGTAGCTGTTCGCGCCCGGCGTAGGCATCCAGTTGCAGAAATAGGGCTAGGAAATAAAGTATGGCTGGAACTGCAGCAGCAACAGCAACGCTGTAGTAGGGCATTTGTAGAAAAGTGGCCATGACAAATGCAGTCGAGCCCATGATGGGTGGTAAAAGTACACCGCCGGTTGACGCGCAAGCTTCTACAGCAGCCGCAGTTCTGGCCTTAATGCCATTTTGCTGCATCACAGGTATCGTGAGTTGACCCGTTGTGACGACGTTTGTAATGACGCTGCCGCTCATAGAGCCCATCAGACCGCTGCTGACTATTGCTACTTTCGCCGGACCTCCCCGTACCTGTCCAAACATTGCAAAAGCAAGATCGATAAAAAACCTTCCGCCGCCAGAGTGCTGAAGCGCCACACCAAACACAAGAAAACCGATGACGAGATTTGCGAAAGCACGAAAGGGTAGGCCAAATAGACTCTCTATGCTCATCACATGATAAGCCGCTGTTTCGTTTAACCCGATCTTCATCCCAGAGATTATCTCGGGAACTTTGTCGGCAAACATTGGATAGATGGAAAATAAAGCCACCAAGCCAAAAAGTGCCGTTCCTCCGGCTCTTCGTACGCTTTCCAATGCTAGTATCCAAAGTAGAAGACTAACCTGAATTCCTCGTTCAGGTGCTATAAATTCCCACCCCTCGTCCAGGATGGATTCCGCACTTACAAATAACCAGGAGCAGCAGGCAAAGGTAAGGCATGCTAAACCGGCGTCCATTGCGAACAGGTCATACCTGCTGTTGGACCGATAAAGTAGGAAAGCAAATGGCAGCAACAAAGCGAGAATTGCGTAGTAAAATTGTGTTTCCAGCACGATAACGGCGTCCAGCATTGGGGTACCGAAAAGTCTAAGCTGGTCGAGTGTCAGTCCAATGACGCAGAGTGAACCAGCGATCAGGAGGAGGCGAGTGACTTTTCCGGGGTCGCGGATCCGTTCCAATTGCAAGCGTTAATCCTCCCAGACAGGATCGAACCCAGCCTGACGCAAACGCATAGCTCTGAGATGCTGCCAGAGATCAGGTAGTTCTTCCCGACTGAATACCCCTGTCACAGGCGACGTGAGTTGCATAACTTCCTGCCATGCAGAATTCAATATAGTCTGGCGTGAGATTAGCTGTTGATTGTGCGCTTCGTTTTCGGAGGTCCATCGTTCTATTTCGTGAAAATATCGGATTGCGCCGTTATGGAAAGGTACGACCCAATTGAAATCTTGACGATCAATATGCCAGCCAATCGATCCGGGATCTGCCGAGGCATAGTCTTCATAACCCAAGTGCATTGCTTTGGTCAGATTGTAAACAAGATCCTCATCGCGTTCCGCCAGAGTCATTAGCAGCGGGTAGGGATAGGTTGCTCCTTCATGCGGGTTTGCATCGCTGATTGCGGCACCTCGTGTGGCAAGATGAGGCCNGAAATAAGGCGCTANNGCNAGTAGTCTNTGCCAACAACCGGAGTCATCATGAGGGACGGGCAACCAGCGAATTCCCTNTGGNGATGCCTCNAGCTTGCGGCTTGGACCAGAAACCGTTGCGGCATAGGCGAGGTCTACGTGGCCCTCTACNATGCCGTTCCACATNGCGCCATAGCCGGGAAAATCAATGCGATTTACGTCGCTCCATGATAACCCTCCACACGCTAGCATGGCTTCTATGGAAACATTAACAGCTGGAGAACCACGTACATAGGCGATGCGCTTGTTCTTCAGGTCATTTGCTGAGTAGATAGTCGAATTTGCTGATACTGCGACGGCTTGATTGGACAGTCCATAAGACATCATCACAAGCCTTACAGGAAGGGGNCCCCATCGAGGCGNGGCGAATTGAAATGTNCCTTCTTGAGCNAAGTAGGTGGATACACCGTTGGCGGAGAACTGAACTCTATCAACTCGAAGTGGCAATAATCTTGAAATATCATTTTTGCCTGGAATCACTCGTAAAGTGACCCTATGCCGATCCTTGAGCATTTTTGATATTCCAACTGCCTGGTTATACCCGGTCGTGCCTAAATTGTAGGCACTCCATGCCATAACCTTCGGTAATGTGATCGTCTCGGCAAGGGCGGGAAGGCTGATTAGTATCAGCAATACAAAACTGCCGTATAGCTTCAATCGATGGCCTCGCTTATCTCTGCCTTGACTCGCGGTATCACATCACGAAATAACCGCTCAAGACTGTCCTGCATCTGTTCNGCGCGAAGCCCAGGAGGCACCGCCATAGTAACAATATCTGTCATACCGAATTCGTGGATAAAGCTGCAAAGCTCACGTACGCAATGATCTTCGTCACCAACGATCCAGGTCTGAGGGATGGGTTCGCCTCCTGTTCCGAAGCCTTCGCCGCTCTCTTGAAAAAAGCGGTTATAAAGTTCCATTCTGTAGCGCTCTGCGGCTCGAATNATTGGCCAGTCATTGTCCCTGTCATCGGTTACCAGAATGCTTCGGATNATCCCCTTGCGATAGNTCTCGGGTTTCCTATTTTCAGCTACCATNGCATCGGTCCANGTATCGAAAACTTCACTTNTNAAACCTTGGGGCAGGAAATGGGTGTTGTACCTTGCCGCCCGCCTAGCCCCGGCCGCAGACATAGCAGCCAACCATAAAGGTGGGCCACCTTCCTGTACGTAGCCCGGCGTAATGATCACATTCTCGAGCTGATAACGTTTCCCGTGATAACTGAACTTCTCTCCGGTAAAGCACCNCATAATTACTTCTATACCTTCATCCATAAGCGATACNCGGCGGCTTTTGGGAATACCGAAACCTCTGAACTCATGGGGNGCNTAACCCATACCTAATCCTACTTCGACTCTTCCGTTTGATAGGTTATCCAGGACTGCAAGGTCCTCTGCCAGCCGGACGGGGTGATTAAACGGCATCAAACAAATGTCGGTGTTAAATCTTATTCGTTCAGTCANGGCNGCTAATGCGCCAGCAATNGGAACCCAGCTTGGCAGATAGCCGTCATCAACAAAGTGNTGCTCTGTGAACCATACGAGGTCAGCACCAAGCGNTTCGAGCCACTGTACCTGCTCGAGAATTTCGGCGTACAGGACGGTATTATCTATCCCNGAGTTAGGAGGATTACGAAAGTCATAGCTGACTCCAAAACGAACTGCATGCATAATGATTTGCTCGGGAAGTTGTTGTTGTCCACCTTACGCTTACCACTCTTATTCGATCAAGTTATCTGATTACACTGTGTTGGCTAGGCAAGGTAATAAGAAATAAGGAGCACAAAGATGTTTAAGTCAAAATCAAACCTAATGGTTTTAGTTCTTGTAGCGCTGCTGACGAGTTGCACTGAATCGACAGAGATTTCGGAGATGGTTGAGGAAAACTTCGACGTCAGAGATGTAACTTACTTCAACGAATTTGTAGCGTGTAGAACGGGCTCGGAATATTCACCTGAATTAATGAATGAGATGATTTCTGAATGGCGAAATTTAATCAGTGCTGAAGCTCTCGTCGGAGGATGGATTTACCTTCCAGCTTCGGACACGAATACTTACCCGGAGGGCGCGTGGTGGGAACTTCAATGGGATTCTGAGGTAACCGCTACAGAAGCTTGGGCCACCTGGGTAGACAATGAGCAGGTTGCGGAGTGGACAGAAAAATACGCTAACGTCTTTAATTGTGANGGNCAAAATAGAAATTCTTTTGAAGCAGTCTTCCCAATAGGTGCCGAGGAGTTTGGTGAATTTTCTGAATCNGGCTACTTCCATAGCGAAGTGTCGCTCTGCAATTACGAAAACGGAGCTTCAAGCGAAGAAGCGAAAGCATTTCTTGANAGCTACATAAGTGCCGTTAGAGACAGTAACTATGAAGGCACTGGCTACCACTTTGGAAATTATTATGGGTCTAATAATCCAGATGCAGATTTCTTGTGGGCAGAGTTCACAAATTCCGCTGAATCAACTGACAAAGTCGCTGAGCTATTCACTAGGGACATTGAACCTACGCAGTTTCCTCTCTTCAGCAAATTCGCATCATGCAATGAGAGTACCGATAAGTATAATGGCTGGACGGTATTTGAACGTGACGAACTTAACTTTACCGCGAATTTTACTAAGATGAATTGAGGGCCAANTCGGCGGTTAGGTCGCCAATTGAGGGTCGTTGATCGCTGCGTCCGCCTCTCTNATNCTTTAAATTGACCAACGATCGTCAATTGTACCAGTAAACTAGCTCATCACTTATATCTAGCGGTTCGTTCAGATGCTTGTCTACGTATTGCGGTCCTCTTACCAATGGAGGTCGAAGCGGCATTGACCAGTCGCTCATGCCCGCCTCGATCAAGCGTTTTAGTCTATTAAGCTGTTCAGGTTCGCTCGACGCGAGGTTGTGTTGCTCGGTTGCATCTGCCGCAAGATTATAGAGAAACGCGGTTTCATCGGGATCGCTGAGCTGTAGCTTCCAGTCACCGCTGCGCACCGTACGGTAGGTCCCGGAGCGCCAGAAGATCGCCTCGTGAGGATCTTCTTTCATCCTGCCACTTAGATAAGGAAGCAGATCNACGCCGTCGATTTTCCGATCGTCAGGTACCGCGACATCGGCTGCGGCGGCAGCGGTGCTAAAGATGTCGATGTGTGTCACAGGGCGTTGATACACACTGTCTGATGCAATACGTTGAGGCCAGCGCATGAAAAAAGGTACATGGGTCCCGCCTTCAAAGAAGGTCATCTTCCAACCTCGAAAGGGTGCATTTACATCCGGCAGACCTATATAGTTTGCTCCGCCGTTGTCNCTCGAGAATATGATTAGCGTGTNGTCATCAATGCCTGCAGATTCGAGAGCTGCNATCACNCTACCAATCCCACGATCAAGGGCTACAATCATTGCTCCGTACACTCGCTCGGTGTGGTTAGTGATCGTCGACAGGTTGTCATAGTCCGACTTCTTTGCGTGCAGCGGAGTATGGGGCGCGTTATATGAGAGATACATGAAGAAAGGTCTGCTCTTGTTGGCTTCAATTGCGCGGACCGCCTGTGTGCTGAGGTAATCGGTCATGTATTCATCGGGTGCGAAATGTTGTCCTTTGTTGTAACGCAGCGCGAATGTCAGATTTGGCCAAAGGAACTTATCTATCGCGTCAAATGCCTGAATTGACTTAATCATCTTGGGATCGTCGTATTCAGCGAACATTGCGGCGCCCGGAAGGAAACCTAAAAACTCATCAAATCCCTGGTCGTTAGGAGTGTGCCCTTCATTGCTACCCAGATGCCATTTCCCCAAAATCACGGAGTGATATCCGCGCTCTGCGAGAAGCTCGGGCAGAAAAACCTCGCTGCTTGGTACGCTCTGCTCCTCAAGGGCCGGAAATGCAGCCAGGTTTTCTTCAAAGAAGAATCCCGGATTCAGCTCCTCCCGATGAGACTCAAACGTGGCCGCCATACGCATCATTTCCGCCGGTGCTGGTGTGAACTCGAAACCATATCGTGTCGGGTAGCGGCCNGTGAGCATTGCTGCGCGGGATGGCGCGCAGGTGGCATTACCCGCGTAGCCATTGCTGAAATGCACTCCTTCAGCAGCGATGCGGTCAATGTTGGGTGTTTGCACCGCGCCCTTGCCGACGCCGCCGCCATAAAAAGAAATGTCATTCCAACCCAGGTCGTCGGCCAGGATGACTATGATGTTAGGTGGGCGATCNAGATTGGTATCCCGNTTATANGCAGGCTTGTCCCAGTTAACCGGTTGAGTGGGTAGTATGGGTTCCGCCAATGTTGCGAGATATCCCATGGCACCTTGCGCCGCTGCCCAGGTCATTAACGAGAGACGGTTTATATAGGCAAGACTACTAACGATCACGAGGGACAATACAATAGTGATCAGATTTTTTGTNATNCCTTTCATATCTAACATCTATATTTTGAATAACCAACTGCTCGAGNAACCAATCAAGCATAGTAATAGTGCTTGTAGTAACCTCGCATCGCCTAAATAGTTGTATCGATCAATAGGAAATGTGANGGTTTTGGCCGTTGNCGCTGCCAACAATTTCTTGNAGACATGCTGGGACTGACTTNCGCGGAACTTGGTAAGGTAGCTGAAAATGATTTTGTTGGTACCCGGTTGCGACTCAAANCACAATAACACAGCAAAGCGTAAGTAAGATGCCTGAACATATATTGGTTGCCAATCGCGGAGAGATCGCGATACGCGTTCTTCGTACGGCAGCAGATCTGGAAATAGAGTCGACTGCAGTCCATGCACTAGACGATTCGTTNTCACTGCACACTCGCCATGCCGATCACGTCATTGATCTGAAAGAAGAGGGCGTGGCGGCTTACCTTAATATTGATAATGTCATTCGAGCTGCGTTGGAGAATGGCTGTGATGCCATTCACCCCGGCTACGGGTTTCTTAGTGANTCCGCAGAGTTTGCCCGTGCNTGCGAATCGAAAGGGATATCCTTTATTGGCCCGCAAGCGACGNNATTNGAGTTGTTTGGTAATAAAGCGGCTGCTAGGGCTCTGGCGGAATCCTGCGGTGTGCCCGTGTTGCCCGGAACCAGTCAATCAACCAGCCTTGAAGAAGCTAATACGTTTTTCAGCCAGGTTCCTGAGGGTGGTTCAGTGATGCTCAAAGCGATAGCTGGTGGTGGTGGTCGTGGGATGCGGCCGGTGCACGATATTCGTGATTTAGATGGAGCATTTGAACGTGCAGCCTCGGAAGCCGAGAAGGCGTTTGGTTCAGGTGATCTGTACGTAGAAGAGCTGTTAAGTGGTGCTAGGCACGTCGAAGTACAGATCATCGGAGATGGCACCGGGGAGATAACTCACCTGTGGGATCGCGAATGCAGTTTGCAAAGACAACGTCAGAAACTTATCGAAATTGCTCCGGCTTTCGGTCTTGACGANGNCCTNAGAGAGGAAATTCTTTCGTCTGCAGTNCGAATTGCACAGAAGGCGGGGTATCGGGGCGTTGGCACAATCGAGTTTTTGGTTTTGCCCGATCGTTTCGTGTTTATGGAAGCTAATGCCAGGTTGCAGGTGGAACATACCGTAACAGAAGAGGTGACCGGTCTTGATCTTGTTTCGCTTCAGCTATCTATTTCGGATGGCGCGACGCTGCAGGAACTGGGACTTAGTAAGGACAAGGTGCCACCCGCGATNGGATGCGCGTTGCAAATGCGAGTGAACTTGGAAAGTATGAATCCGGATGGATCTTCGCGACCGTCGGGGGGGCTTATATCCGCTTATGAGACGCCGACAGGACGAGGAATTCGGGTTGATGGCTATGGCTATAACGGTTACGTAACCAGCCCGCGTTATGACTCGCTTCTGGCAAAGCTCATTGTAAGTGGTGATGACTTGCCTTCGGTTCTGAAGAGGTCGCGTAGAGCACTTTCTGAGTTTCGAATTGAGGGGGTTCGCAGCAATCTAGACTTTCTCACCAGTTTGCTCACTCGCATAGATTTTTCGAGTGCGAATCTACATACCCGCTATGTTGAAGAGCATATGGCTGACTTGTTGGAACCTACCGAAGAAAGGATGAGATATTTCTCTCCTGAGCATGAGATAGAGAAAGCCGGTGTTGACGTTGACCCAGATGATCCGCTCGCTGTGCTGAATGTTGCAAGAAAAGAACCGACGGCCCTTGAGCCCACGGCCCAACCCCAGGGTCCTGATGGCACAATACCTATACCCACGCCACTGCAGGGTATGGTTGTAGATATATTGGTTGCGGTCGGTGACGCTGTTCAAAAAGGTCAGCCGGTTGCCGTGATCGAAGCGTTGAAGATGGAACATGTAATTGCTTCACCAGAGTCGGGGATCGTCAGAGATATACCCCTCACATCAGGCGACACTATCTTCGATAATACGCCCACGATGTTCATCGAACCCGTTGCGGGTATAGATGAATACGAACTAGATGAAGAAATTGACTATGATGAAATTAGACCAGACCTAGCTGAGATTAATCATTTTCAAAAGTTGACCAAGGATGAGTCTCGACCTGAGGCGACCGCAAAACGTCATGACGCGGGAAAACGTACTGCGCGGGAAAATATTTACGACCTTTGTGATGACGGTTCTTTTGCGGAGTATGGACCTTTAGTCACAGCAACACGTTTTCGAAAAGATACCCTTGAAGAGATTGGGGAGCGCGTTACCAGGACAACGTCTGATGCAATGGTAATGGGGGTTGGACGTGTCAACAGCAACCTTGTCGGTGAGGACAATGCTCGATGCGTGGCCATGTCATATGATTATACTGTGCTTGCGGGTACACAGGGCCAGAAGAACCACCAGAAACAGGACCGAATGTTTACGGTTGCGGAAAAATACCGTCTGCCCGTTGTGATTTATACCGAAGGTGGTGGTGGTCGAACCTACAATGGCCCACGAGCAGGTTCCACACCAATAGCGACCTCTGTTGGTGGTCTAAATTCTCGTACTTGGCGGCAGTTGGGGAAATGTTCCGGTCTCGTACCCATTGTCGGTGTCACCTCGGGGTTTTGTTTTGCCGGTAACGTGGTTCTGTTGGGAGCTTGCGATGTTATCATCGCAACTCTGGACTCCAGTCTAGGTATTGGTGGGCCCGCAATGATCGAAGGAGGCGGGCTCGGTGCTTATGCGCCAGGCGAAGTAGGGCCTGTCAGTATTCAGGAGCCCAATGGTGTTATCGATATCCTTGTGGAAGACGAAATTGAGGCAACGGCTGCCGCCAAGAAATACCTGTCCTATTTCCAGGGACCACTGAAAACGTGGGAAGAAAATGACCAGCGAAAGTTGCGACATATGGTCCCAGAAAACCGCAGGACCGTTTATGACATTCGTGAAGTAATCGAAACAATTTCGGATAAAGGTTCAGTGCTTGAGCTGAGACCTAGGTTTGGTTTGGCGATGATCACTTCATTCATTCGAGTAGAAGGCAAACCCGTTGGCGTCATCGCAAACAACTCGAACTCGCCGACAGGGGGTGCCATTGATTCAGACGCATCTGATAAGGCTTCACGCTTCATGCAGCTATGTGAAGCATTTGATATACCAATCCTGTCCTTGATTGATTGTCCGGGTAACATGGTAGGTCCAGAGGCTGAAAAGACGGCTCTGGTTAGGCACTGTGGGCGCATGTATGTCGCAGGTGCGAACTTGACAGTGCCTTTTATGGCTGTGGTTTTGCGTAAGGCTTACGGTCTCGGTGCATTGGCCATGGCGACGGGTAGTTTTGATGAAACCTTGTTTGCAATCTCGTGGCCAACCGGCGAGTTTGCGGGTATGGGGCTGGAAGGGCAGATCAAACTGGGTCGACGGAATGAACTCGCGGCGATCGAGAATATCCAAGAACGTAAGGCCCGTTACGAGAAAATGGTGGATGATGCATATGCTTGGTCGCGCGCATTAAACGCAGGTACTGTTTTTGAAGTTGATGACGTCATTGACCCTGCGGATACCAGGCGATGGGTTGTAACCGGATTGCGCTCTGCGCCTCCTGTTATTCCAAGGCAAGGTAAGAAACTTAATTGGATCGATACCTGGTANCGACTGCTTTTGAGTGGATCGCTGCCACACTTTTGCATCCAGTCGAGGCGATCGAAACGGCAAGTTTTTTCGATTTCAACTTTTGGGATGCGTTTTCAATAGCCTCCCATAAGTGGTCGAGAAACTTGTCGCTAGGTTTTTTAGCAATATTCAGGGATGCAGCCTTGCCTGGCATTGTCTTGATAGTGAATAGTCAGGTTAGAGCGGCATGACAGCCGTTGCTTCTATTTCTACTAGAGCTCTACTTTCGATCAACTTGACGACCTGGACGACGCTCATGGCAGGATAATTTCGTCCCATGATGTCCCGATAAACTTCTCCCATGGCACTCTGGGAATTTAGGTAAGCGTCCCTGTCAGTNATAAACCAGGTCAGCCGCACGAGATTTTCTGGTCCGGCGCCGGCTTCCGCGAGTAGTGTCACGATGTTCTCCAGCGTCTGCCGAAATTGCGGAATGAATTCGTCGCTTTCGAATTCTTGTTCGTTGTTCCAGCCGATTTGGCCNCCTAGAACGATGAGTCTTCCGTCGGCGACCACACCGTTAGCATAGCCTTTTGCTTTTGCCCAATCCTTGGGTTGAAGAAACTCCACTTGTTATTGCCTCTTACTATTAGTTTCCATTGTGACCTCCCAAATAAGAGGCCATCTTTTCGTTTCTTNTCTCTAGGGCCAGTCCGGAGCGATCAGTCGTCGTTTGCCGTCTTCTGTTTTTTTACAGGGTTCATTCAGAGCGGATCGGTCCCATAGATTGCATGTTACCTGCTTATGTTTCTGATCGAGGCCTTCACAGTAGTTGCTGTAGACACAGAGTCTGACCTCATTTCCACGGCCTTGACGCACTTTCTCGAACCAGTCCGGGTCTGCCAGTGCTTGGCGAGCGAATCCAATTATGTCACCTGAACCAGAGTCAATGGCTCTCTCAGCTTGATCAAAGTTATGGATACCGCCGGCGACGATAATCGGCACCGTTGAACCCGATCTGTGCAGGTGTTTGCGTATAACGGTTGCAGGGGAGAGATTGCGGCCGAACGGTCCGAATTCATCGCTTAGGTATTGAGGCATGCACTCATAGCCGCTTGGACCTGTGTAGGGGTAGACAGCCCAACCGACTTTCGGTTGTTTGGCATCATCGAATTTTCCTCCGCGCGACAACGAGATGTAGTCCAGGCCCTGATGCGCGAATTGTTCAGCGTAGTAGAGGCTGTCATCGATCGTCGAACCTCCAGGAATACATTCCTCTGTCAGGATCCTTGTCCCAACCACGTAGTCCCGTCCAACAGTAGAGCGAACAGCATCGATAATTTCCAGAGCGAGTTTGACTCGCGCCTCCGCGCAGCCGCCATAGCTGTCGTCGCGGTCATTGGTTCGTGACAGAAACGAAGCCACTGTATACGCGTGAGCGAAATGGAGTTCGATACCATCGAATCCAGCTGTCCTAGCGCGCCTCGCCGCTTGAGCGAAGAGAGCGGGCAGCTGTTTCGGCAAATCAGCAATGTGTGGTAAGTGGGTATCCGTAACCCTTTCTCGCTGCCCATAGTTGAGAGCTTCGATTTCTCTGGTTGTCAGAATCTCAGAGAGCTCCATCGGACTTAGCTTTTGCAATGCCAATCTAACGTCTTCCTCTGATGCGTTCTCGAGACCGAGTGCCTGCCGATGACTCTCGGTTATAGCTAAAAACCTGTTGAGGAATTTTGCAGGCTCTGGTCGTCGTCGGACTGCAAGGAAATCGATGAGCTGGATAAACAGCTTGGTATCACCCTGACTTTCTTGTCTAACCCGATCGGTGAGACGCGTCAGCCCCGGTATGAATCGGTCGTGGCCTATGCGTAACAGCGGACCGCTGGGAACATCGCGTATACCTGTGGCCTCGACGACTAATCCGCCCGGTTTGCCGCGCGCAAAGCGGCCATACCAATCTACATTATCTTCGGTGACTTCCCCAGTTTCCAGGGCTCGCCAAGGCACCATGGCTGGAACCCATGTGCGATCCCTAAGGGTCAGCGCTTGATAGGTAATAGGCTGAAACAGTTGCGAGTCTCGCGCTTCCGCCTGGTTTGGCCAGAAACCTGGTGTCGGTGCATATTTAATCCGCTGGGAGGGTTTCCACATGTTGGTTTTTTACCCTAGTTACCTTGGAAATCAGGAGTCTCTTTGGCAACGAAAGCCTTGTAAGCTCGCTCAAAGTCTTTGGTTTGCATACAAATGGCCTGCGCCTGCGCCTCTGATTCAATGGCCTGATCAAGGCTCATGTTCCATTCCTGGTTCAGCATGGTTTTGGTCATGCCATGGGCGAANGTCGGGCCTGAGATGAGTCGCGCAGCGCGTTCGAGAGCCAGTTCCGTGNCATCGCTTTCAGCCAGTTCGTTAAACCAGCCCCATCGTTCGCCTTCCTCAGCGCTCATGTTTCTCCCGGAAAACAGGAGATCGGCGGCTCTGCCCTGGCCGATGATTCTGGGCAGAATGGCGCACGCACCCATGTCGCAGCCTGCAAGACCGACCCGGGTGAACAGGAAAGCGGTTTTTGCGTTCCTCGTGCCGTAGCGCAGGTCGCTTGCCATTGCCAGGATGGCGCCGGCACCTGCGCAGATGCCATCGACGGCGGCTATCACGATCTGCGGACAGGCACGCATGGCCTTGACGACGTCTCCGGTCATCCGAGTGAAGCGCATCAGGTCGACCATGTCCATTTCCACCAACGGGCCNATAATTTCGTGGACGTCACCACCTGACGAAAAATTACTTCCAGCACCNTCGATGACCACGGCATGAACATTGTTTGCGTAGGCCAGGTCTCGAAAGAGATCGCGCATTTCACCATAGGAGTCAAAAGTCAGTGGGTTCTTTTTCTNAGGACGATTGAGCGTCAGCCTGCCNATATTATGCTCAACCCGCCAGAGGAANTGCTGGGCCTCATAGTTGTTCAATGACAATTCTTTCATGGGATTTCCTTATGTTTCGCCGCCGCTGATGGAGAGTGCCTGTCCGGTTATGGACGAAGCTGCATCACTGATCAGCCACATAGCCGTCGCTGCCACCTCTTCGGGTTGTATAAAGCGTTTCTGGGGATTGTTGCTGGCCAGCGTTGCTCTCGCCTCTGCAGCGCTGCGCCCGGTTTTTGAGACGATGTTGTCGACTGACTGGGTCAGGAGGTCAGTTTCAGCAAAGCCAGGACAGATGGCATTGAAAGTGATACCAGTCCGGGCATATTCAGTCGCCAGGGCCCGGGTGAGGCCGAGCAATGCATGTTTTGAGGCAACGTAGCCGCTGACATAGGCATAACCTTTCTGTGCGCTGGTGCTGGCGATGTTGATGACTCGACCGGCATTGCGCTCGAGCATTGAATCGATGACTGCCTGGGTACAGTAAAATGCCCCGTCCACATTAACCGCGAAACTCGCTCGCCAGTCTTCCAGGGTATGCCGGTTGAAAGGGCTGCTGGGGGCNATCCCGGCGTTGTTCACCAGTATGTCGACGGCAGNCAGGTCAGAGAACGCAGCCTGGACGGCCTCCNGATNGGTCACATCAAGCTCCTGACAACGGGCAGCTTGGAGTCGTCCGGCTACTTCCTGCAGGTTGGTGAGATCGCGCCCGAGGAGGGTTGTACTGATGCCTGCTGCATCAAAAGCTGNGGCAATCGCTGCACCCAGTCCTCGGCCTCCACCTGTGATCACCGCGTGAGTCATGGGGCTGCCCCCGGGACCAGTGCTAGCACGCGCAGCGGCGAGCCAGATCCTTTCCTGATCTTGAGAGGTGCTGCGAAGATGACGGTTCCTGTAGCCGGAAGCTGGTCCAGGTTCATCAGGCACTGGAGGCCATACTTGCCGGCGCCGTGCATATAGTAGTGGCAGGGGTGTGGCGGATTCAGGTGCTCTGCCTGCCCGGCGTCCGTACCGATTTCCTCGGAACCGAAGCCGAGGACATTGCGTTCGACAAGGTAGCGGACAGCNTCAGGATCGGGCCCGGGGGTGTGGGCGCCTTCTTCGTCATAGTTCTGGTACTCGGCCGCAGAGGTTTTCTTTGACCAGTCGGTACGCATCAGTACCCAGCTGCCAGGCTGAATCTGGCCGTGGGTGGCTTCCCATTCCTGAATAAATTTCTTGGTGAGAAGAAAATCGGCATTGCTTTCACATTCTTTGGAACAGTCGATGACCACTGCCGGTGCCACCATATGCTCGACAGGTATTGAATCAGTCGCATTATTGGCNAGGTTGCGTCCTGACACCCAGTGAATCGGTGCATCGAAGTGGGTTCCCGAGTGCTCGCAACAGGTGAAATTATTCCAGTACCAACTGGGCCCACGGTCATCGTACTGTGAGATTTCCTCGATACGGAAAGGCTGGCACTGTCCGAATTCCGGTGGCAGTGACAGCTGGGGAAAATCCGGATCAAGCGTCTGGGTCAGATCAATGACCTGTATACCCCCTGTGGCTATTGTTGCGANAAGATCGTTNAGAACGCTCATTGGCTGGCTCCCTAGGTAAAACTCATGTTGCCGACCGATGCGCCACCGCAGACAAACAGTGTCTGCCCGGTTACGAAATCTGCATCGTCAGCCAGAAAAAATTTAACAGCGCGTGATATGTCGGCGGGACGGCCAAGGCGGCCCACGGGGACGCGACCTGCAACCCGCTCAGCNAGTTCTGTCTCAGGCGGTATGACTGCNTCGAACATTTCTGTCTCAGCGATAGGGCCGGGAGCCACCATATTNACGGTGANGCCATGGGGCGCGAGCTCNAGGGCCCAGGTTCGGCCCATGCCGACCATACCCGCCTTGGTGGCAGAGTAGACGGTACGTTTTTCCAGGCCGACGATAGCGCGGGTGCTCATCAGGATAATCCGGCCATGATGATTCGCTTTCATGGTCGGTAAGGTTGCCTGGACCATGGCAATCGCGCTGCCGAGATGCAGCTGTGTAACCGCATCCAGGTCACCTGCTGTCACCTCTTCCAGGGGTTTTTCAAAAGTCGCTCCTGCGTTGTGGATCACCCGGGTCGCTGGAGNTTCGCGAGCTGCCTGTTCAAAGGCTGACCTGCTGCTATCGATATCGGTCAGGTCGGCNAGTACGGTANGTAAACTGTCATGCTCGAAGGGGGGCGGTCGCCGTGCGAAACTGACAACCCGATAGCCTTCGTTCAGTAACTGTCGGCAAAGATCGGCGCCGATACCGGAGCTGCCACCTGTAATCCAGACTGTGTCAGCCATCGGCCAGCTCCTTTTCCAGTATCTTGGGGTCTTCGAGGAAGCGAGAGTAGTACTCGCGGGCAACATCGCCGGGATAGATGTCCTCGATGCCATCTTTCAGCGCGGCAACGACGTCTCTCGCCAGGCGTTCAGGGGCTAATTTCGGTGGCGGAATGTGCTGATTCCAGGGGTCGTCGAGTGGTCCGGGGAAAGCATTCAGTACCCTGACGGCGTGAGGTTTGAATTCCGCCCGCAAGCACTGGCTCAGGCTGTAGGCGGCAGCTTGCGATGCGGAAAAAGTGCCATGGCTGGGGAAGTTGGAAAGGGCGAAAACCGACAGAATATTGACCCAGGCCACAGCGCTGTTCTGGCCGTCAGCCCCGCGTGATTTCATGGCGGGACCGAATTCCTGTGCCAGCCTGAGTAATCCCATATAGTTAACGTCCATCTCCATGCGCGCAATATCGGTCCCAT
The DNA here is from genome assembly GCA_002694945.1 of Gammaproteobacteria bacterium. Lineage (GTDB taxonomy): Bacteria > Pseudomonadota > Gammaproteobacteria > Pseudomonadales > Azotimanducaceae > UBA9659. The sequence continues at coordinate 9,553 of NZNP01000051.1, read as the reverse complement.
ATCGATCCTGAATTCCGTGGGTGCGATGCAGTTGAGAGGTGTTGATAAGAATGTCCACGCGGCCACCAATTGCGCTGCCCAGTTCCTGTATATTTCGGGAGTTGGTGACATCGAGCGGCATGAGCGTTACTTCCGGAATCTCAGCCAATTCTGCGAAGCCGTCGGGTTGCTTCCAGGGTTCAGAGTGGCCCACCCAGATCAGGCTGGCTCCTGCNGAGGCAATTTCCCTGACCATTGCCTGGCCGAGTTCTGATTTACCGTCGGTTATCAGTACCTTGCGATACTTCGGGTCGCAGGTCATTTCTCGAAGTTGTCGATCATCGGCCATATTTGGAACCTCTTCTTCAGGGGTGGCAATAAATACACCACGACCGGCCCGATCGAGCCGGCTGTTGATAATGACGCGTGTGGCTGGTTCAAGAACATCGCCGTGCAGGTGGCAGACAATACTTGGGCCAGCATCAAGTTCGATCAGGCCCAGTCGCCATGGCATGCGTTCGCGAAAATACAGGTCGTGACTGTGATGCAGCAGCGTATCGGAAAGCAGGGTGCCGCGCGGGTCAGTTTCCCGCCAGGTCAGTTCCGTGGACAGGCAGCCGCTGCACATTTCTCTGGGGGGATACAGGACTTTTGCGCATCCGTCGCAGTGCTGGAGTTTGAACTTGCCCTGCGCAGCCGCCGCCGTAACGCCAAGACCGATGCGGCTCCGTGTCCAGGGAGGGAGGATAGGTTTTCGGGTACGGAGTATCGGGTTCTTGCGCTTTGGTCTCTCGAGAGGCTGGGTCACGCTGCCTCCAGGATGGTTGCCGCGGTGCATAGGCCGCGATCGTAGTTGATCATGCCGAATCCGCTGACCAGGCCAACGCTCGCATCCGGCACCTGATNTCCCCTTNGCCNGCCGGTTAATTGCCTGATTGCTTCGACGAGACCCAGGTAGCCACCNGCGGCACCTGCCTGGCCGACGGACAGCTGACCTCCGGACGGATTCAGCGGGAAGTCGCCATCCCAGGTAAATTCATGGCCGCGAATGAAGTCAGGGCCTTCGCCTTTCCCGCAGAACCCGAGATCTTCTAGCTGCAGGACGTTGATGACCGGATAGTCGTCATAAGTGCACAGAAAATCGATATCCTCAGGTGTTTTTCCCGCGACGTCATAGAGTTCGTCGATGTCGAGAACCCAGCCGCCACGCATCTGGATAGGGTCGTCGGGAAATGCATTGTGCCGTTCTATTGTTGACAGGACATTAACGTACGGAAGNCCTTTGCGTTCAGCATTTTCCCGACTCATGACCATGAAGCCTTCCCCGCCCGCGCATGGCATCACGCAGTCGAAGAGNTAAAGAGGTTCCGCGATGANCCTGGCATCAAGGTATTCNTCGAGGGTAAGCGGCTTTTTGAACAGAGCATTGGGGTTGGCCAGAGCGTTGGTGCGNTGAGCTACGCAGAGTTTGCCGAAATCCTCTCGGGTGGCACCATATTCTCTCATGTAGTAGTTCGTCAGGAAGGCAAAGCTGCCGTTGGGTCCACCTGAGCCATAGGGGTAGACAGCATCTTGGGCGTACTGGCTGAAGCTTCCCAGCATCTTGCGGAAAGTGTCCACCTGGTTGGCGTCGGCACTGATACAGGCAACGTACTCGGCATCGCCGCATTGCACGGCTCGAGCCGCTCGTCTCAACGCAGCGACGCCGCATGCTCCTCCCATGGGCAGGTGGTCAAGCCACCGGGGTGTTATTCCGAGGTGTTGGGTCAGCCCGACGGCCGTATCCGGAAGTAACTGAAAACTTGATACGCACAGGCCGTCAACCTCGTNCAGGTCGACACCTGCTGACTCGATAACGCCCCTTAGTGACTTCGCCAGGAACCAGTGCGCGCTACGATTAGAATACCGGACGTAATCGACGGTAACCGGAGAGGTAAGCACGATGTCCTTGTATGGTTTCTGGCGTCGTTTCACTGTCGTACCTTCAATGCTCTCAAATCGATGCAGTTTCCGGATACCAGCAGGCTTCGTGCGAGATCCTTCAGGCGGCTTCGCTGGANTTTTTCAGTCGCGGTCAAGGGCAGTGCNTCGACCCGGGCAAAATAGCCGGGTGCCTTGTAGTAGGCCAGACGTTTCAGGCTGTGTTCAATCAGTTCCCGTGACAGTGTTTCCATGTCGCTATCAGTGACAATGCAGGCAAATACCTCGTCGCCCCTGATTTCATCGGTTACGGCGGTCACGCCGATGGCCTGCACGGCCGGATGTTCCCTGATGACTTCCTCAACCTCAACCGCGGAAATATTCTCGCCGCTGCGCCGGATGACATTCTTTATCCGATCGACGAAATGCATCAGCCCGTCGTCGTCCNGGTAAACCAGGTCCCCGGTGTGAAAGTAATCGTCTGTCCAGGCTGCCCGGGTAGCGTCGGGATCTTTCAGATAACCGGAGAAAAATCCCCGGCGAGGCTGCTCACCTGAGCGACGAACGAGTAATTCACCGGGTTCTCCCTGTGTCACAGGCTCGCCGGTTTCGTCGATCAGGCGATATTCCATGTGATCAGGGGGACGGCCAAAGCAGGCAGTGCCGACCTTCCTTGGCTCTTCACTGGCAATAACAGCGACGCTGCAGCCGGTTTCAGTCATGGCCCACGCTTCGATGAGAGAGATGTTGAAGCGCTGTTCGAATGCTGTGTGCAATTCNCCAGAAAGTCCNGCACCAAAGCCAAAGCGGATNTTATGGGCACGATCATGGGGCTCNTCGGGCAAGTTCATCAACATGGCGGGCATCACACCNAGGTAATGCATGATGGAGGCATCACTTTCTTCAATGCTTTGCCACCAGGTGCTCGGGTGAAAGCGGTCCAGTGGAACTATGCAGCTGCCCGTCATCAGCATGCCCATCGTCGAGCTGGCCATGGCGTTCATGTGGTACATCGGCAATGGCGTTATCAGCCGATCCTTCCCGGGTTGCAGTTCGCAATAGCCACCGATATTCGCGTACCAGTTGCCAGCCACGATGAAGTACTCATTCGACAGCATGCAGCCNTTGGGTTTCCCGGTCGTCCCCGATGTATAAAGGAGTGCACATTCGGTGGATGAATTGCCCTGAATCTCGAAATCCTGCCCGCTACCCAGGTCATCCACCGCCAGGACTGGACATTGGTTTGTACTGCTGGCCGCTCGCTGCAAAGCTGCCGTGTACTCGGGCAGGACGACAGCCAGGCAGGCTTCACTGTGATCCAGCACATATTCCAGTTCGGCACTTTGCCAGGCAGGGTTGAGCGGTACGGCAGAGGCACCCAGGGCATTGAGCGCCAGCCAGTGGAAAAAACATTCGGGACGATTGTCGAGGCNGATAGCGACGCGATCGGCTTTTTTGATGTCCCGGGCCGCGTAGGCTGCAGCGAGATGATTGATCTTCAGTTCTGCCTCGGCATAGCTGATTGATCCGGGTTGTATTCCATAGCGTTCAGCGGAGTCGGATACGANCATTAGAAAAGGCCGTTCTCCGAAGTCCCTGGCGGANTGACAGAATTGTTGGTAAACCGAGTCAGCCATGAGTGATGACCAGTCCTTGTTCGCTCATTGCGGCTGCAAGTTCCTGACCGGTCTCTTCCTGCTGCGCAGCTGNCCGTAACNGTCTAACGACTCCCGCAGCGTCGGGTCGGGTAAGCAGGACGTCGACCTGCAACGTGATTTGGTTGAAATTGGATTGGCCTCGTTCGCGGGTCTCTCCATAACCTGTTACCAGTTCCTGGCATCTGGCAATCTCGAGCGCCAGTTCTTCGTTAGTTTTGGCCAGTTTTTGGATCAGCTCGAGCCAGTTTTTAATCTCCGCCAGTTCCTGCCTGAAACGCAGAGTTNTGCGCCTGATTATTCTCAAGCCGGCGACCAGGCGAAGTAANGTATAGCCAGGNAGTCCAGAGGAACGTAGGGTCAGGCCACGTGTCAGCGGTCTCAGTATGGCGTGAGCCAGCNTTGAGGACTGGAGCCATCGACCNACCGGCGCGGGCAGAGTGCCTGTAATTTCCNCGATGCGTGGTTTCATGTACTCGACGACATGTGTCAGCTCACTTTCCTGCTGNAGCAGTTTGAGCAATCTATCNGGGTGAGTTTTCAGGCTCGCGATTCGAATGGTGTCTTCAAAGGTCATCCAGACTGCCAGCCCCCGTGCCACTTCCACAGCGAGAGCATAATGATTGTTGTCATAGGCCAGAAACGGTTGCAGCATGTCCAGGTACTCTTGGGCATANCGATTATCCTGATAGTCTCTCAGTCTCGGCAGCGCCTCACCCACGATTCGGGCCACTGGATCGGGGAGCTTGNTGGTTTCTGGATTGAGCGGTTCAACGAATGCCTCGGATTCCAGCTCCGGATTTCGAANAGCATCCCNCGCCCCAAAAAATGCNGCAAGACTTGCATCCACGCCTCGGCCGCTCTCTCTGATAGCTGATTCATAGAACTCACTAGGGAAGGGCAATACGTCAGCGGCGCAGATACCACCCAACATTGCAGCGCTGATTACGCTGTTGTGTGCTTCGGCAACGGCCTCCATGTCGAACATAATGAGTTTTTGAGCACTGTCGGAGACCANTTCCATCAACTCCAGACTATCCGCACGCCCATCGGCAAGGTGCGACTTTTCGTCAATGGTGNAGTTCCGGTGGCTGGAGGTCACCAGGGTTGTCAGCTCCGGNGAGACAAAACCCCGCTGCACCATNCGGGCTGCNTCNACTAATTCGGANGCAATCACNAGGTCGCAGTTCTCTGCAACTGGCATGAGCGCCATGACCGGGTCCTGTGGGGTATCAGCGGGATAAAACTCAAGATAGTAGATCGTCGCGCCGGTCCTTTGCGCGACTCCTGGTACGGACGTCGCCTGCACCCGATAGCCGGATTTGCGGGCGATAGCCACCATCCATTCCTGGACGACCCCGCCACCCTGGCCGCCGAGAGCAGCAATGGTCAGCGTTATGGGCCTTGTGGTCTCTGTCATGTGGCTTTGCTCCGGCTACGAGACGACAGCAACAGCCTCACAAGACCCTGGCTGAAAGCGGCGCGCAGTTTTTCAGTGTTACGAGGGTTGTGGACCACGGTTAACTTATAGAATGACGGACAGAGAGTCGCTGCATGGGCGACACTACCGCAAACGCCGCAACCGACGCAGCTCTCATCGACGTGGGCCACCGGTGAGGGGCGCAGGGGGTCGCTGGAAGGTTTGATTGATAGGGAGGGGCAGCCGGATAGCCGGATACAGGAATGATCTCCGGTGCATGAATTTTCATCTATGCCGAACTTTTCCTGTACAACGCGATTGCCCTCTGCTTTCCTGCGGGACTCCAGCGGTCGTATTCTGCGTTGCCGGTTCAACTGGCATTCACCTTCCGCGACGATGACCTTGGGTCCGCTGTAATCAGTGGTCAGGGCTTCACGAAGTACCTGCATCGTCTGCGCCATATCGTAGCTCTTGATATTGCGCACCCAGCTGATACCAACGCCCTGCACAGCTTTGCTGATCGATTGGTGCAGGTTCCGGTTCCCGGTATCACCCTGGGAAGAGGGGATATCCTGTCCGCCGGTCGCCGCAGAATAACCATTGTCGACGACGATAGTGACGTTATCGGACTGGTTGAAGGCTGCATTTGAAATGCCGCTGGTTAAACCGTTGTGCCAGAAGCCGCCATCACCCATTAGTGATATGGCCCGATTATTTTTCGAGCCGTCGAGTGCTGCACTTGAGGCGCCACCCAGACCGTATCCCATGATACTGGCCCCCATGTTGAACGGTGGTAGGGTGACGAAGGAGTTACAGCCGATGTCTGCGCTGACATGGCTTGGCCCGAGTTCTCTCGCTATCAATTTCATAGAAGCAAAAAGGGGGCGTTCAGGACATCCGGTACACAGTCCCGACGGCCTGGCAGGTAATTCGTTACTGAGCGACAGGTCCTTGAGCGGTATGTATTCAGTGACTTCAGCGGGCCTGCCATGCAGATACCTGTCGAGAAACTGTTTGATGCCGTGACGAATCACGCTGGCAGTGTACTCGCCTGCCATGGGCAGCAGATCTTTACCATGGATTTTGGTAGCGATATCCGCCTGCTTGAGGTAGGTGTTGGCAGCCTGTTCAATAAACTCCGGCTGCCCCTCCTCGATGATTAACACAGCTTGTTTATCTCTGCAGAAAACTTCGAATTCATCTGGTACCAGGGGATAGGTACAGTTCAGTACGTAGATCGGCACATCGCTGTTGCCGAAATAGTCGCCATTTTCAAGGACAGCCAAGGCTCGGCTGGTGGCGTTGAAGAGTCCACCCTGGACGATGATCCCGATGTTCTTATCACCGGGCCTGAACTCATTGAGGTTGTTCTCTTTGATAAATTTTATTGCTGCCGGCCAGCGTTTCTTGATCTTCTCCTGTTCTTGCAGGTAGGTGGCTGGCGGAAGAATAATCCTGGATAGATCCCGTTTTGGGTCTGCGAGTGCGTCGGCAGCACTATAGTGAGCCGGCCTGTTGTCCTGGGTAGCGAATTGTCCATGCATATGGCACGCGCGGATGCGCATCATCAGCATAACAGGGGTGTTGGAGGCCTCGGACAGTTCAAAACCCTGCCTGACCATGTCGACGATGCAGGTTTGCTCGGGTCGTGGATCCAACAGCCATATCTGTGACTTCATGGCAAATGCATGGGTGCGTTCCTGCATGATGCTGGCCCCTTCGCCGTAGTCCTCGCCCAGTATGATCAGGGCTCCGCCCTTCACGCCGGATGACGCGAGGTTGGCCAGAGCATCCGAGGCAACATTGGTCCCGACTGTCGATTTCCAGGTGACGGCGCCGCGCATGGGGTAGTTGATGGANGCGGCCAGCATGGCCGCTGCCGTAGCCTCATTGGCACTGGATTCAAAGTGGACGTCAAGTTCAGTCAGCAAATCCTGCGCGTCAGCGAACACGTCGATCAGGTGGGAGACCGGCGCACCCTGGTATCCCCCGATGTAAGAGACGCCACATTCAAGCAATGCCTTGGTGACAGCCAGGATATTTTCACCGTGAAAGGTATTTCCGGCGCCCAGGCGCAGTGTCTTGACCTGCTCTTTGAAGGATCGTTCAGCCATAGTCAGTCCTCGAACTCCTGTCCAAAATTAAATGATAAATCACGTGAATATGCAAATAATATTTGGTAATCTCACGCGGTGCGAAACAAAAAGCCTCAGTTAATCAAACACCTCGCGGATCCCGCTAACGACGAATTCTTGCTCGAGCATTCGCCTTTCTTTCGGTTAACTCAGGCGGAAAGCCTTTATCAGAAACGCATGGCGGAGAACCTGAAGGCAGTAGGCATGGATATTCCCCGTTGGCGGATATTGATGATCCTGCATGAAAAGAGCCCTAGTACTATTTCGGAAATCGCTGAGCGTGCACTGATGAATCTCTCCACTATGACCCGGGTCGCACAGCGACTTGAGAGAGATGGCCTCGTTAAACTGGCTTCTAACCAGCAGGATGCAAGAAGCACGGATGTTCACATTACACCGGAAGGTGATGCTGCGGTGGAGAAAATCCGCGCGGTAGCGAGTCGTACCTTCCGACGGGCAACCGAGGACTTCAGTAGTGCGGATCTGGAGCGGCTTAACTTGCTGTTAACCAGGTTGAGTCAGGCACTGCTCTGAGGGTCCTAATGCCTGCGGTACCCTAGTAAGATTCGCCTATGAACGAAGTAGACCCTGAATCGCGCGAGAAAGGAAAGTCCCTGCGACCCCTGAAGTCGCTCGTACCTTTTATCGCTCCCTACAAGGGAGTTCTCCTGGTCGCTCTCTTGGCCTTGTTGCTTTCGTCTGCTGCGACCCTGGCCATGCCCATTGCGGTTGGCAATGTCATTGATTACGGGTTCTCGGTTGATGACGCCGACAGAATCGACCAGTACTTTTATATTTTGCTGCTGTTCGCCGTGGCCATCGGTCTGTTTGGCGCAGCTAGGGCCTATTTTGTCCACTGGTTGGGTGAGCGGGTCGTCGCTGACCTACGCAGGCAGGTGTTTGCACACGTGATCTATATGGATCCCCATTTTTTCGAGACCACCAAGATCGGCGAAGTCCTGTCACGCCTGACGGCAGACACAACCTTGATCCAGTCCGTTTCCGGGGTAAGTCTTTCGATTGTCTTGCGATCATCAATCCAATTCATCGGGGCGTTGGTGTTGCTTGCTTACACGAATATTGAGCTGATGGGGATTCTTATGCTCATACTTCCGATGGCTGTTTTCCCGATTCTCGGCGTAGGTCGATGGTTACGCCGCCTCTCGCGAGACTCCCAGGACAGGATTGCTGATGCGAGCGGCCAGGCGGCAGAAGTCCTGGGTAATGCGGAGACCGTGCAGTCGTTCGTGGCTGAAGGTCTAGAAGTGAATCGATTNAGTCACGCGATTGAGGTGAGCTTTTCGACCGCCGTACGGCGGATCAGGNTTCGTGCCTTCCTCACNACACTGGCGACGGTTAGTNTCTTTGGTGCCCTGATTTTTGTTCTTTGGCTCGGTGCCAAGGAAGTATTGAGTGGCGACATGACGGGTGGAGAGCTTGGTCAATTCGTCCTNTATGCCATGTTTGTCGGTTTCGCGGCGGCGGCTCTGAGTGAGGTCTGGGGTGAGGTTCAGCGTGCAGCGGGTGCCATGGAACGGTTGACAGAGTTGCTGTCGATACGCTCTGGCATTCAGGTACCCTCGCAGCCGTTGCCGCTGCCCCAGCCGACCAGAGGCGAGGTGGGTTTTCAGGGTGTCAGCTTCAGTTATCCATCACGCCCGGGAGAACTGGCAATCAACNACTTTTCACTGCNGATAAATGCGGGCGAACATGTTGCTATCGTTGGTCCCTCAGGCGCAGGGAAGAGNACTCTCTATCAACTGCTGNTNAGATTCTATGAGCCTCAGGTGGGTACCATGACAATTGATGGTGTNGATATTCAACAGGTTGAACCCCAGGCTGTCCGGCAGGCGNTGGCGCTGGTGCCCCAGGAATGTGTGATTTTCGGCACGACNGCGATCGAAAACATTCGCTTTGGGCGACCGCAAGCGAGCGACGCAGAGGTAATCGCCGCAGCCCGCANAGCATCGNCGCANGATTTTCTTGTTCGTNTGCCACAAGGATATGACACGTATTTGGGCGAGAGAGGNGCCAGATTGTCAGGTGGTCAGAAGCAGCGGATTGCTATTGCTCGGGCAATCCTGGCAGATCCCGCAATACTGCTGCTCGATGAGGCGACCAGTGCGCTTGATTCTGAAAGCGAGCGNCTTGTTCAGGCGGCNCTGNNCANCTTGCAGCAGAACCGGACGACCATGGTGATTGCCCATCGNCTGGCAACAGTGCTTGAGGCTGACAGGATTGTCGTCCTGGAAAAAGGCCGCATTCTGGATACAGGGCGACATGAAGAATTGGTGGCCCGGAATGCGGTTTATGCGCAGATGGTTAAACTTCAGTTCGGGAATACTGGAGCCTCGACATCCGATGCCACGACTTTGTCCGTTGCTCTGCCTGAGGGTTAATCAGATAGGTTCGGCTTGTGTTGGGAGCTAATCAGGGGGTGAACA
>NZNP01000050.1 GCA_002694945.1 Gammaproteobacteria bacterium | reverse complement strand
GACACCTGCATCAGGCGCTGCCTGCAAGGCTTGCCATCTATCAATATAATTTATGGCCAAGCGATAATTTTCGTCAGCATAGTAGAGCTGAAAAAGCGCTCGCAGCGCGGACATCTCTAGCGCTTCTGTGATTGTGCCTTGCTTTAAGATCTCTTCATATGAACGGATCGTATTGGGCATATCCTCTATTGTGTAGTAGGCAAATGCTAAAGTGTTCCAAATTTGCGCAAGTTCATAAGAATTTAGCCCCCTGCTCTCACGAAGCTTATGGAGAAGTTCGATGGCATCTCTCGGAGTTCCGGTAGGTTCAGGTGGAGGTTCCCCTTCTTCTCGTGGCGCAGACTCTGGATCGATCATTATCTGTGCCTCAGCCAGTTTTTTATAAGTCCGCTCTCGCATGGCTGGGACTTTGCGGGTTTTTTTCTTCTCCTGGGCGGAGACTGTGTCGCCTAAGGAAATATGAACATCAAATTGCCCAAGGATAAGTGGTAACGACCAGAAAAGTGCTAAAAAACTCAGTCTATTAAGCATTTTCATGACGCTCTCCTTTAGTCATCTACCAGTTCAAACGTTATCTTGTTCTGAACCCCAGCTGTTTCCACCGGAGTCCCATCAATAACCTTTGGCTTGTATTTGAACTTCAATGCAGCTTTGGTCGCCGCGCTATTAAAAACACTGTTGGGATTATCAACACATTCACCTGAGTTCCTAGCATTTTTGATCCAACCGCAATTTTCAACAACTACAGGGTCCCTAACAGAACCCTGATCTGTAACCGTGAATTCGACAATTACCCAACCTGTCATCCCTCGGCTAAGTGCTCGACGAGGGTATTGGGGTTGTACCTTTACAATAGGCAAATACTCACCATCACTAATACCAAATCCGCCGCTACCAATTTGAATGTTCACCGATGCATCAAGGCCCTGCATTGAGAACCCAGTCTGATCTACATTGACGTTGAAATTTTGAGGTGGAACATCGGGCGGAGGCTCGTCGGGTGGAGGTGGCTTCTTTGGCTTTCGTTTCTTCGTCTGTAGATCCGGATCATTCTTAACTCGCACAAAATCTACAAGATTGCCAATTTTGTCATCAGTCAATGCACTGTCTGCGCCCTGTATAAGAGCTTGCATCAAATAAAAAAGGGCCAGCGTAACAATAACGCCAACAACGACCGATAGGCTAACTCTAATAACCATATTTACCCTTTAGTTTTCCTCACCGGCAATTGCTACCTGATTAATACCAATTGCTCTGGCAGCGTCCATAATCGCCAATACCTTTTCAACTTTTGACTCGCCATCGGCCTGGATAACAAGACCACCCTTTGGGTTTTCAGCATGTAAACGTTCCATAGTAGGCCTGACATTACGAATATCTACTTTCTTCTTGTCAATCCAAACAGCGCTGTCTGGGGCAACCCCGACCAACAATGACACAGTCTTCTTCAACTGAGCAGTTTGAGTATCAGGACGATTTACTTCAACCCCTGTTTCTTTGATAAAAGTTGCCGTAACAATAAAGAAAATCAACATAATAAATACCACGTCCAACATCGGCGTTAGATCTGCGACTTTCTCTTCGGTTTGTTTAGAGGGCCTTCGCATAATTCACTCGTTATTGCGCTTTAGTGATCCATTGTCAGCGTATCTTCCATATAGCTCTCCTCCGTCTCAACTTTTGACGTTAGAAAGGTGTTGGCAAGTACGCCGGATAGCGTAGCAACCATGCCGGACATGGTAGGTATTGTAGCAGCTGAAACACCAGCAGCCATTGAGCGAGCGTTACCACCAGAATAGGTCATTGCTTCAAACACTTGAACCATTCCAGTCACAGTTCCCAATAACCCAAGCAAAGGCAAGAGTGATATCAGTGTTTTGATAAACCCCATGTTCGCTTTTAGCCTCAAGTTTACCTCGGAGATCAATCGTAAACGGATCATCTGTGCGTTCCACGAGTTCCGCTCTCCTCGCCCTTCCCAATAACTCAAAGCCTGCGAGACATCGTCCTTGTGTTCTGTCCTGATAAACCAGAGCCGCTCAAAAATGAGAGCCCACATACAGAAAGTCGCCGCTGCAATGAGGTATAACACATCACCGCCCGCTTCCAGGAATGTCCTGATGGCTACAAAGATTGCTTCCATTGTATTACTTGCCTGTAGATTCCGCGTGTTCCGCCACAAGACCCGCGCTTTGTTCGGTCAGCACGTGCAAAATACCTTTTGCACGTGAGTCGACAATGGAATGTAAAAGTACTGTAGGAATCGCGACAGTCAAACCAAGTACCGTTGTAATAAGTGCTTGAGATATACCTCCAGCCATCGTCTTCGGATCACCAGTACCAAAAAGAGTGATCGCCTGAAAAGTCACGATCATTCCGATAACAGTGCCGAGCAGACCAAGCAAAGGCGCCACCATGGATATAATCTTTATAAACGCTATTCGGGCGTTTATCGCAGGCTGCTCTTTAAGAATAGCTTCATCAAGCTTTAATTGCAGCGTTTCTGAATCAATATCCTTATTGGCATGATAAACCTGAAGCACTCGACCCAGTGGATTACTTTCGTCAGCAACGCCAGGGTTAGAAGACTGGCGGCTCACCTTCGTCCCTACCATATTCAATGTGATAAAACGCTCCACTGACAGGAGCAAAGCTATAATACCTAATGCAATAATGACATAGCCGGGTGTTCCGCCCTGCTGGATGCGCTCTTCGATTGTGGGCACCTGAACCTGAAGGGCTAGAAGCTGGCCACGTGTTGGATCAAGGCCAAACGGAACGAAACCACTTGAAGATGAAGCGAGATCAGATGCGGACGAAACAAATCGAGCCGCAGGCTGCCGCGCTAGTTCGTTAATAGAGCCGGTCCCGAGATCATAACCGACATATTCTCCGTCACTAACGAGGTTGAATGATCCAACCCTAACCACTTCTTGCTGAACAGTTTCTCCATCTGTTTTTATTACAGTAGCGTTAAAACGAGAAATCTTAGCGCTTTCCGTCATTTCTCGCTGGAGTTCAAACCATAGACGTTCGATTTCCTCTATAGTCGCCAACTTCGAACTCTTTCCCATCGATTGCGCGAAATCGCCAAGCCATTCACCACGACCGGGCAACTCAGCCGAAACGATAGATCCTTCAAAGACCCCTTGAGTGTCGCCGCTTACCTGCTGCAAAACACCAAACAATTCACGAAGGGACCCTAGCCTCTTAGAAAGGATTTCCTGCTTAGCCGCGATATCCTGTTCATTTCTCTCAAAGATATTCTCCAGCCTTTCAGCCTCCGCCTCTTCTTCGCGTTGTAGTCGATTAGCCGTGTTCAGCTCGCTTTGTTGCTTGGACTTATCAGCAAGGAACTGTCTTTCCCGCTCTTCATTGGTCCGTTTGTTTATAACTTTTCCTTCCTTCACCAGCTCAAGAAGTTCAGCCAATGATTTTGCGGGGATCTCTTCCTCTGCCGCAAAAACCCAACCCGACATACCCATGGCGAGGGTCAATATGATCGCTATTGATTTTCTCATTGCTTATTCTCCTGGGGCCGCTACAGGGAGACGAACTAAGTCTGCCGTCTGAGTTTTTCTTGCTATTCGCAAGCCATCACGCACACCATCTCGGAATTCATCATCGAGAATGACCCATTCCCGAACCTTGTTATCCCAAACTCCAGTTGTTTCTCCATCAGGGGTTTGGAAAACCAGAGCGACGCGGCCCCACTTGAGCATGTCCACATTGCGGCTCTTTCCATCTAGTTCGATGTTCGCGGTATAGGCCTCAATTGTTGTTCCATAAGTATTTTCAACCTGATAAGCCTGAAGTACTTGGCTAAACTTTTCGGCAACGGAAACATCCGCTCGATCAAGTGTATTTCGAAGAAAATCGAGACGCTCCAACCTTTCGTCCATCAGAAAAGGAATGTCGAGGTCAACGAATTTTTCGAGATTTTCGATCATTCGCTCTATAAGCGGCCCAATTTGTCGTTCAATCACCGTAACCTGATCAATCGACTCTTCCAATTCGGCAAGTTCTTTTTCCTGATTGGAAATCAAACGTCGTTGTTGCTGATTGTAGACTCGGAGCCCATCGACAACTTTCATTACTTGCTTGTACTGCGTGAGCAAGTCCTGAGTTTGTTCTGTCAATTCATCAATCTTTGCCTGGGACTTAGCGCCATCGATAGTTGTTGATGAACGGACCCCGAGGACCTCGTCAAGGGATGCGGCGTTCGCGCTGCCGGCACTAATGAGAGACAGCAGACACACTGCTTTCAACAACGTGCCCAGTCTCATTGGGTGCTTTTTCATGCTATTACCTACTGGGAAATAATCTTTTATGTTTTTTATGCGTGATCACTATGCCAAAAGTTAGTCAAAATTCGATTCCAGCGTTGTGGTCAAGGCCGACAGAATGAGGATTAGAACAGCGATTGTCAAGCAACCAAACGTCAAATCGGCGTTCTGGAAACAGCTTCGGGGGAAACGACTACCGTATTGATTTTCGATCAAAAATCCCGTACCTACTTTCGTCTTTTTCTTTATGCGAGATCACTGATCTCAAGCAATGAGATGAGCTTCAAATAATTCCAGCGTACGTTGCCTTGCCAATGCAGCCGCATCTGCATCAAAACTTGCCCGGTGATCACAATTAAAACCATGATCAGCTTGATAGATATAGACGGGAACATCAGGATGACGCTGCTCTATTTCATTAACATCGGTCAGGGGAATATGAGCATCTAGCTCACCGAAGTGCATGATTATCGGCACCTTAGGTTCCAGCTCATTAACTTCAATTATACCTCCGCCATAATAACTACTCGCACAGGCCAAACCCGTTAAGTTAGAGGCTGCCATCCATGTCATCAGACCGCCGAAGCAATAACCGACAACGGCAACCTTTCCCTTGTCAGAAAGATAAGTGATAGCAGCTTGAATGTCCTGAAGCGTGCTTTCCATTTCCAACTCACCTCTCGCGATCCCTACGCCACGCATCATGTCTTCCTGCTCGTAACCCAATTCGACGCCTGGTTCAAAACGATCAAAAATGGCTGGTGCGACAACATGGTAACCATTCGTAGCATAGCCATTACAAACTTCTCTAATATGATCATTAACACCGAAGACTTCTTGTATTACGACTACGCAACCTTTTGTCGGCCCTTCCGGCTCGACCTCATAGGCCGAGAGGGAAAATCCATCTGCAGCCGTCAATCTGATTGATCCCATCACTGTTTCCTTATTCATTAACTTTGATGATGTTAAACTGACCGTTAAGCTCGGCCAAACGTTGTTCGCTAGTGACTACCGCTAACGATGCTGGAACATTCAAATACTTTTCAGCCACTTTCTTTACGTCATCCTGCCTGACCTCAAGATATCGCTGCCGCATATTTTCTCGATGGTGAGCAGAACGACCATGAAGAAGGTGATGAAACGCAGCACGAACTTCCCCTGCAGGTGAACCGGGCGCATCGATACTGCTCATGACACCTAGAACAGCTTCTTCTAGCATTGCATCCGAGATCACCCCGTTCATCAGATCCTCGACACTCTTAGCAAAGTCATCAAATGTACCCAGGAGCCGCGGATCTCGATAAGAATAAAGTCTAAAAACACCATTAGCGCTGTCGTGGCTTGCGCCACCACCATACGCCCCGCCTTTTTCTCTAATCATTGGATGAAGAAAATTGTTTCCTAAAACACCCGACAATACATTGAGCGGCGCTGCATCCGGATGAGATTCCGCCACTGTTTTGAAAGCAGCGGCGCAGTGATTGACTTGCGTCGTCACAACATATGCAGGATTGTCGATGCCCGCTTCAGGCGGTTCCGAAGTCTGGCTATCGTCTCTCTTTTCTGTATTCCACAGAGACAAAGCCTGGTCCTGTAAAACCGGAAGATAGGTGGTGTCACTTATGAGAAGAAGGTTCAATTGAGCTTGACAGAGCTTAGTGTGCAGCCTTGCCAAGTGCTCAAAGATTTTTTCAATTTCATCATCGTTTGCAAGACTGGCCGCTAATCGCTGCAGCCTCATGACACTGCCCACGCCGGAAAGATAATCATTGAAAGCATTTACCGGCCGAAATCTGCGTGACGCCCCTAGCATCGCATAATGATGACCGCTAGAAGCTATGCTTTCAGCACGTCGCAGTGCCATACGCTTTATCAAATCTTTCAGCCTGTTACTCTCAGAAAAATTCGGACTCGTAGATGTTTCCTGAAGAATAGAAAGCATCGCGGAAGACTTGGCATTCAATGTCCGACTAGACAGGGTTAAAAAACTGGTGAAGAGGTCAGCATCCATAGGGGCACCTCGCAGCGTTGTAAAGCAGGAAATGCCTCCAGTGTGACTATGTTGAATTTTCTGTGTTTCGAGGTAATCTCGTCCCGCAGACCCAACCTCAGTCACTGTCTGGGAATAGATGGGAATCAATTCCATCTCACTGAGCGTCAATCCAGGCAAAGGCCGAACAACTTGATGATACGACAAACCATTTGTTCCTGCCGCCTGTACACAGAAGTTCACACCTTTCTCGTTCACTATTTCAACATTCGTAAAATGCTTACGAGCAGGGATATCAGCGACCGTAACTTGAGGAAGCACATCAAAATTTTCTTCAGTTTCCTGACGTTTCTGAAGCGCTATTGTTTGATCAATCACAGCCTGAATATCTTTATCAGACATTGAATCTTTCAATTTGTTGAGTCTGGATCGCTCCTGAGCAAGCATTTCTTTCGCGTAGTCCTGACTGGGTTTCATGACAACCCGAACGCGATGAGGATTACTAAGAAGCAATTCCTGAATAAGCTGGCCGACAAAATCGGGCTCTCTAATTTCTTCACGAAGCTCAGCTAAAACTGAGTCTATATCCAACAAAGCTATCGGATCGCCTCGATGAATAGCTGCAGACATACAACTGAAAATCAGTTGCAGGCCAAAAGGCATTCCATCACCCCCAACTTCCCTTTGATTTAGCTCAAGTTGGTGTAATACGGCCTCAAGTTGATCAAAAGGCACACCATCCTCAGCAACACGAGTTAACGTCTCTAGGATCAACTCTTCAATGGCATCTGCATGTTCAGGCTCGCTGCCCTGAACCCCCACCATAAAATTCATTTCATAATGATCTTCCTCGAAACCAGACAGAGGAGATAGGCCAGTAGCAAATTCCGTTTGCTCGAGGCTGTACCTTAGCGGAGATGCGCTGGTATCAAGCAGCACGTCGGAGAGCAAATGTCCTTTAAGAAGCATTTTGAGGTCGGTGTTAGCACCCAACAACCAGGCAATCACTATGTGAGTCTTGGCACTCAGGTCACTGTCATCGACCGGATATCGTGTCTCCAATTTTCTCGGTGCTGAATAGCGGTTTTCTGGCAACACTCGGACCTCGGCTACGTCAGAAGGATCTAACCGATTTAGACCGTATTCACCTATTTTTTGCTGTTGCTCAATTGCGGAGATATTGCCAAAGGTCATAAAAACTGCGTTGCTGGGATGGTAGTGAGTTTGATAAAACTGAAGAAGTTCCTTGTAACTAAGGTCGGGAATATTTCGGGGGTCTCCCCCAGAATTAAAGTGGTAAGTTGAAGTTGGGTAGAGCTCTGATTGAACGGCATTATACAGCCTCGATACCGGCGAACTGTTATCCCCTTTCATTTCGTTATACACCACTCCTTTGTAGAGCAAAGCCGACGTTGGATCTTCAGGAACTTCAAACTCAACACGGTGGCCTTCCTGAGCAAAATCCAGTGGATCCAGACGCGAGAAGAAAACAGCATCTAGATACACTTGCATCAGGTTGAAATAATCTTTCCGATTCTGACTGGCAAAAGGGTATGCAGTATAGTCACTTGTGGTAAATGCGTTCATGAAAGTATTTAACGAACGCCGAGTCATGGTAAAAAATGGGTCTCTGACAGGAAACTTTTCGCTACCGCAGAGCGCCGTGTGCTCAAGGATATGTGCTACTCCCGTAGAGTCATTCGGAACAGTGCGAAAAGCCACCATGAAAACATTTTCGTCATAATCGTTCGCGAAATGAAAGTGCTTGGCTCCGGAAGAGTGATCATATTCTTCCACAGACAAATTGAGTGCCGGTATGTCTTGCGATTTTTTTAAGTCAAATCCAGTAGCCATCATCGAGGACCTTACGTATTTTCATGCCTAAAGCGCTGCCAATAATCATCCACAGAAGTGCGCATTTCCTTGTGAAGAAACAGAATTGAAAACAGATTAGGTATCGTCATCAAAGCTATGGTGATCGCCGAGAGCAGCCAGATCAGTGAGGTATCAGCGACAGCGGCCAAAAAGAAACCCATCACGTAAAACAGCCGATATGGCATGACAGACGCACCACCAAACAGATAGGTCATAGCACGATCACCGTAATAAGACCACGCGACTGCCGTTGTGAAGGCAAACAGAACCAATCCTAGTGAGACTATATACCTGCCATACTCTCCAAATACACCTCGCGTAAAGGCCTCCGAAGTCAAGTTTACTGAATGGATCAAAGACCGCCCACTTACTTGGACCTGACTTTCTAATTTACCTTCCGCAACCTTTAGCTGCCCGCTGAATAGATTTCCATCTAGGGTGTAAGTAACATTCTCAGCGACTGACCGATTATGGAGTAGTGTGAAACTACCCGACACAGCGCGACCCTCGCTAACTTCAATTTCGCCGCTGAAAAGCTCAATATCTTCACCAAAGTTCAGATGATGAAAAAGTTGATCCAAATCATCCTTGTCTTTGTCATCGTAAACACCAGCGATATATTGCATGTCGAAACGTTGGAATTCGTTGTGGATTTTCTGGGTCCAGACACCAGAAGACAGAATAACGAGACCAGTCAGGGTGCAAATAATAATCGTGTCTATGAATGGCTCTAGAATAGAAACCATACCCTCTGCTACCGGTTCATCAGTCTTTGCCGCTGCGTGAGCGATAGGCGCGCTACCTTGACCTGCCTCATTAGAATAAAGTCCTCGGTTTACACCACGATTAAATGCATAGGCAAAACTTGCCCCAAGAAAACCGCCAGCTGCCGCAGAGCCTGTAAAAGCATCTTGAAAGACTGCAATAATCGAAGCGCCGACCTGAGGTAGGTTAAACAGAATAACGCCGATGCCGCCGATGAAATAAATGATCGCCATCGCTGGCACAAGTTTCTCGGCGAACCGCACAATCCGCTTTATACCGCCGAGGATGACGAGCCCAAGCAAGATGGCCAGCACTGCACCAGTCAACCATACCGGAATGCCAAACGTCGATTCTATGCCGCTTGCAATATTATTGCTTTGCGGCATGTTGCCTGTCCCGAAGGAACTGACGACAGTTGCAATTGCAAAGAAAACCGCGAGCCACTTCATATTGAGACGGCGCTCCATAACGTACATTGGACCACCCGCAATAAACCCACTAGCGTCCACGGTCCGATACTTGTGCGATAGCGTGACCTCGACAAACTTCGTCGTCATGCCGAAAAATGCAGTCATCCACATCCAAAATAGCGCCGCTGGACCACCAAGGTATATAGCTAGCGCAACACCACCAATATTTCCCGTACCGACAGTCCCAGAAATCGCCGTCGTCAGCGCTTGAAAATGCGTCGCGTCACCCACTGCGCCTTCCTTGTCGTACTTTCCACGAACTACTTTAAGCGCGTGACCAAAAAATCTAAGCTGGGGAAATCTGAGGTATAGCGTGAAAAAAACTCCAGTGCCGAGCAAAAGGAAAGGGAAATACTGGGCGGAACCCAGCAAGGAATCAAGCCAACCAAGGCTTTCGGTCACGAAGACAAGAACTTCTTTCATGCTAGGGATAAAAATCGTTAAAGCGTCGCACCTTAGCAAATTCGCCGTCGACCCGCAGCAGAGTTAGCTCCGATCTGGAACAATCATTCGAATCGGAATACCAAACGCGTCACGTCGTTGGCCTGACACAACCAACCTCCGTTTTTTTCCAAGACCTACGCAGAGCAGCGCCAAAGCATCAACGATATCGTCGCGCCCAAGCAATTTCCTTGGATAGGTCGAAGCAGCAAGGGCAAAAATCTGTTTCGTTTGAGAGTGCTTCGTTGATAATATCGTCAACCGTTCTTGAATCCCGGCTAATGTCTTTTTAGAAAATTCGAGAGTCGATCCTTTTAGTATTGCAAACGCAAGCTCCGGATGTGACTCGATCACCCGCCGCCTCATCGAGTCGTCCCGACGGAGCTTATCGTCAACTTCTTTAATTTTTTTGCAAAGAAACCAGGACTGTTTGGATAATTTCTTACCCGTCAACGAAAAATTTATCTCACAAGCGCACTCATAGGTGTCAGCATAGACTGCAGACCTGCAGGGAACTGAAAAAAGACTGCCCGAACGGATAGGCTTCTTTCGCCTGATGAATCCTTCCAAACGGCGCTCTGTCTCGGGCAGACCTATGGGGATATCGATATAAAGCCTACCCGACGAGAGTCTTTGGAGAAGGGAAGCGAAGTCAGAAGCAAGAGACAACTCACCGTCACTTGAGACGGCGAACCATCCCCCCGGACATCCATCGACACCCCAAACTTTCACGCTTCAAAGTATCTTTTAAGTCGAACAAAAAGAAAGCTTGCTCTTATCACCATCCGGCATCCTTGACGACTAGCGACTGACCGTTTCTCGCATTGTTACAAATTCTTCGGCGGTTGTCGGATGAATACCTACGGTTGCATCAAATTGGTCTTTAGTAACGCCAATCTTCATTGCAATGGCAATACCTTGGACGATCTCACCGGCTTCTGCACCCACCATATGAACGCCGAGCACCCTATCACTTGCTCGATCAACCACCAACTTCATCATGAATTTTTCATCGCTACCCGATAGCGTGTGTTTCATTGGCCTGAAGATTGAGCGATAGACATCAATCTGATATCCAGCTTTTCTAGCTTGATCTTCTGTCAANCCTACTGTGCCGACATTTGGCTGACAGAAAACGGCGGTCGCAATATTGTCATAATCCATAATCTTCTTTTTGTTNAAAAACTGTGTGCTCGCNAAACACATCGCCTCTTCGATGGCAACGGGGGTTAATTGCATTCCCCCAATCACATCTCCCAACGCAAATATATTTGGCACACTAGTTCGAAAATTTTCATCTACAATTATTGANCCATTATCGCGGAGCTCGACAGCAACATTTTCAATACCTATATCCCTTACTGCAGGCTCCCGCCCAGTAGCATATAAAATCAAATCAGTTTCCAATTGACCACCTTCCCTAAAGGTCACTAGATACCTTTCATTATCCAGTGCCGCAATAGAGACGACGTTGCTCTCNAGGCGCAGGTCNATTTGCTTTTTTGTCAGTTCCTCTTGGATAGTTTTTCGAANATCAATATCNAAATTCCTCAAAAACAAANCACCGCGATAGGACAAACTAGTGTCAACACCGAGCCCATGGAAAATACCAGCGAACTCTACTGCGATGTAACCGCCCCCAACGACCAAGCAATGATCTGGCAAGTCTTTTAGAAAAAATGCTTCGTTCGAGGTTATGACATATTCCGAACCCGGAAACTCTGGCACCAATGGCCAGCTGCCNGTCGCAATTAATATTTTGTCTGTAGATATAACCGTCTCACCGATAACAATGTGATGGTCATCAACGATCTTCGCCCGACCATCGTAATGAGTGACTCCTGCGTTATCTAAAAGGCCTTTGTAAATTCCATTCAGACGAGCNATTTCGGTATTTTTGTTATCAAGTAATTTCGACCAATTGAACTCGGGTGCAACGGTGCCCCAGCCAAATCCTTCAGCCTGCTGATACTCTTCCGAGTAATGAGAGGCATAGACAAAAAGTTTTTTTGGAACGCAGCCAACATTNACGCAGGTGCCNCCCATATAACGGTCTTCTGCAGTTGCGACTCTCGCACCNTACTGGGCGCACATTCGTGCTGCCCTGACACCACCGGAACCTACCCCGATCACAAACAGATCAAAATCATAATTTGNCATGACTGCGCTATTTACCCGAGAACCTAACTCGCGGCAGACTACGCCTTGTAATTCTAAGAGACAATACCTTGCCGTGGAATTCAAGCTTTTTCAGTTCGAAGGCGATAGCCAAATCAACTGCACAATTGAGTTTACTGACAACAAGCTTTCNCTGTCCTATTACTTGACTAATCTGACCGATATCGTNTGGCCAAATTTTCAAGGCATTAGAAGAGCGAATGAACTTTGGAAGTCAACATGTTTCGAGTTGTTTCTAGGTGTGGCAGGCCAACAAGATTATACGGAATTTAATATCTCCCCTTCCGGCAAATGGAACTGCTATAAATTTGAAAGTTACCGCGAGGGAATGAGGGAAGATACTGTCTGGAAATTGGTNGATCTAACAAGCTGNGACTCTAAGCTATCNTGTGGTTTTATAGGGGATACATCTAACNNGAGNTCTCTCCGAATAGGTCCAGCNGCGATCCTANAAAGATCATCNGACGAATTTCAATACTTCGCCTTGGCACATNCTGCACGTCCAGACTTTCATGACCCCCAGAACCATGTGCTTATATCGAACAATAACTTATAGTAACTCACATGGGATTTCAGAGTGGCATCGACAAACTCCTCAGCGACCAAGCACTGACTGATAGGCTTAAGAAGTGCAGAGTGGGACTGATTGCACATCCGGCCTCAATAACTGGCAAGGGTGAACACAGCCTAGACGCATTGATCAAAGCTGGTTGTAATATCGTTCGTGNATTCGGGCCACAGCACGGGATGCGTGGCGATAAACAAGACAACATGATCGAGTCCTCGGACTACTCAGACCCGCACCATAAAATCCCTGTCATAAGTCTCTACGGCAAACACAGATACCCTACCGAAGAGATGCTTTCTGATCTAGATATTGTTCTCTTTGATCTTCAGGACATTGGATGCCGCATATACACCTATATCACGACTCTATATTACTTTTGCGAAGCTTGCCCGCAATCAGGCTCGGAACTCTGGGTTCTTGACCGTCCTAACCCTGCGGGACGCCCTATTGATGGTCTTTTTTTGGAGGCCGGCGAGGAAAGTTTTGTAGGCTGCACTAGCCTTCCAACCAGACACGGCATGACGGTCGGCGAACTAGCTACTTACTTCAAGGTGTTAACTAAGAACGAACTCGACTTACAGATTATCAAAATGGAGGATTATCAGCCCAGTGAACCACCTGGGTTTGGCTGGCCTCTGCTAGCTCGTCCTTGGATTAACCCAAGTCCAAATGCCGCATCGCTAAACATGGCTCGTTGTTTCCCTGGGACCGTATTACTTGAAGGCACAACATTATCGGAAGGCCGAGGTACCACTACACCGCTAGAAGTAATAGGCGCGCCGGATTGGCCGATACACGAAGTTATCAATGAACTAGAAAGAGAGGCTCCGCATGTCTTTGCTGGTGCTTTAATCAGGTCTACTTTTTTCTCTCCCACCTTTCATAAACATGCAGGCAGACTCTGTTCAGGCATACAGATGCATACTGATTATCCAGATTACCAGCATAGTCTGTTCAAGCCATTTCGATTAATAGCTTCGATACTCAAGACTACTCGTCAACTTCTTCCAGACTATGAGCTCTGGCGGTTCCATGAATATGAATACGAACTTGATAGAACACCGATCGATGTTATTAACGGCGGGCCGTGGTTAAGAACATGGATAGATGACAACGAGGAAAGCTACGACACTCTAGATCGGGAACTGATAAAAACCGCTTCAGCATGGGATGCTCAACGAGCCCCTTATCTAATGTATCCGTGATAAGCTTCTTCGCTTTTCTAACGCCGAGTTTTTAACATGACCAACGCCTATAAAATTGCTGTTCTGCCTGGCGATGCCATCGGCCCTGAAATCATGTCACAGGCGGTGCGCGTATTTAAGTTACTGGAGTCGAAGAGAGATTTTTCGTTCGAGCTTATAAGTGCGCCGTTTGGGGCCCAAGCTTATTTTGAAGAGGGTAAGGCGTTTCCAGATTCGACGAAGGCTATCTGCGATGAAGCCGATGCTATTCTTAAGGGCCCAGTTGGGCTTTCTCATGAAGCATCCCAAAAAATCCCAGTGGAAGAGCAACCAGAACGCGGCGCCATTTTGCCATTAAGAGCTCGCTACAATACTTTTGCAAATTTTCGTCCCATTTTCCTAAGCTCGAACATGGCACACTTTTCGCCCCTCAAGCCTGAAATCATCAAGGAAGGAGTGGACATACTATTGATCAGAGAATTAGTCGGCGGCCTCTATTTCGGAGAAAAACATCGAGGGGTAAACGAGTCAGGTCAACGCTTCGTCAAAGAAGCCCTTGAATACACCGAGGAACAAGTTCGACAGGTTTTGGTTGTAGCATTCGAACAGGCCCGTGCTAGGAAAAAGCGGCTTCATAATATTCATAAAAGTAATGTACTGATGTCCAGTGTTTTCTGGAATGAAATCTTGACGGAAGTTCATAGAGAATATGAAGATATAGAAGTGGTTCATCTGCTGGTCGATGCCGCCGCTACTGCACTATGCCTCAACCCTAGTCAGTTCGACGTGATGGTTATGGAAAACATGTTTGGCGATATCCTAAGTGACCAGGGCGGCGGAATCCTTGGCTCACTAGGGCTAATGCCTTCTGCTTGTATTGGGCCTAATAAGGCCTACTATGAACCGTCTCACGGCAGTGCCCCCGATATCGCGGGTCAAAATGTTGCGAACCCTTACTCAATGATCGGATCGGTCGCGATGATGCTTGAAATGAGCTTTAACATGCACGAAGAATCCAGACTTGTCTGGGAAGCTATGAAGAATGTCTTCGAATCGGGCTATTCAACCGCAGACCTCTCGAAATCAAGCGACGACATAACGATCGTCTCAACCGACAGATTTGGCGACCTAGTCATGGCAAACCTCGCCGAGTTACTTTAAATATCTGAACAATCCACCGAGCTAAAGTGTTTAGTTTCCAATCACTTGCCTAGCAAGTAAACGAGCGCAGGAGCGGCTTTTCCGCCTCTTGACCACATAAGCCAGCGTTTATAGCTGTCCCACTGTATCAATAACACTAAAAACCATAACGAGCACCGACAGCCAGCCCCAACCGATCAGGACCCACATGATTAAAGGTTGCTCGAACAGATCGCCAAGGATGTTGACGACTGAATCAACGAGCAGGAATTTCAATACGGCCTTGAGCCAATCAATTACAAACATGCTTGTTCCAATGTTAATAGCGCGCGCATTCTAACCGCTGTAGTCGCTCATTTGAACACCGGCCGATTATTTTCGTAAGCCTTAAACTGTTGAATATCAGCTGATATTTTTTCATAGATGGACCCAACGTTGATTTGTTCCTTAAAGTGAATGCGCTTGGAAAATAACGTGACAGGGAAAACAAAATTATCTGTTTTGCGCCAACGAAGTACCTTACTTATTCCAAGGTCATCTTCATAACTAACCCAGTGAAGGTTGAACTCCTTTGCTAAAACGTCACCAAAAACTATGCCCAGACTTTGCCATTGGCGAACATCATTTAGATTTATAACTTTCCTATCCACTAGTGATTGCAAAGTCTTGAGATCAGAGACATCCCCTTTTAGCCCCATAATCCCCATTCGACGGGAAATCAGATCCGTAACTTCACGCCGTTGAGCATTTAACGCGTAACGCTGCCCCAAAGATAGATCTTTTACCATCGCCGGGGTTTCATCCGACTCGAATTGATAGCGAGCTAATTCCTCTTCCGTAAGCTCAACTAGTCCTTCTGCGGCACAGCAAAAAACCGAAAGGAATAAAAGAAAGATGCTCGTCAAATTCTTCAGGAACANTATACTTCCGCTCTTTTTCCATAACCCGATCCTAAGTTTAATGTAAAATCTAAGACGAAACTTGAACACTTGGAAAAACAACCTGGAATCAACTCTGATCAAACAGCTTCATGAAACAGAAGCTTTGTGGCACCTAGCATTAACAGGGGGAGGCACTAGTGCAATCGGCGAACTCTTCGCCGCAGCAGGGGCCTCCTCGACCATACTTGATGTGCAAGTCCCTTATCATGAAAATGCTTTGCAGCGGTTTCTTAGGACATCGCAATCACAAGGCTGCAATAGGATTACCGCACGCGCCATGGCCGTGGAGTCGTTTCTCAGAGCCAAGGAACTTATGCCCGGCAAACAGGTCTTTGGACTCGGATGCACTGCGGCCATCGCGACAAAAAGAAAGCGTAAAGGTCAAGATAGATGCTACCTTGCTGTACAAGGCGAGAAAAGGACATGCAGTGCTGACTTGATATTCGACAAATCGACAACCAGAGAGACGCAAGAAACAGAATGCCGAAAGGCGATCCTTTANCTAATGGCGCGGGAATCCGGCNTCGTCATGGAGGANATCGACGANCTTCTAACAACTACCTGTGAAGCCGATCNAGCCTGGCAGGATCTTCTCATGGGAAGATCAACCACGACAGAATNTCCCGAAGATCTAACAGGCCTAATGCCCGGAGCATTTAATCCTCTCCACGATGGGCACAATCAGATCCTCAGGAAAGCATCAGAACTATTGGACGGACCNGTTGCGCTAGAAATTTCAATCAANAATGTGGACAAACCAACGCTTGATTACCTNACAATGCAAGAAAGAGCCAAACAGGGGGATAATCTTCGACTGATTTTCAGTAACGCGCCCACCTTCCAAGAGAAAGCCCAGGCATTCCCTGGGGTGACATTTATCGTAGGTATCGACACTCTAGTCAGGATTCAGGAGCCTCGTTACTACGAGAACATCGAAGCGAGGGACGACGCACTAAAAATAATTAAAAACCAAAACAATCGATTTCTTGTCTTTGGTAGACAGATAAACGGCGCGTTTCAGACTTTAGATGATGTAAAACTGGTGCCTGGATTGAGAGAGCTTTGCACAGGTGTCGACGAGAACGAATTCCGAGCCGATATCAGCTCGACCGAACTTAGAAGTGACTAAGCTCGATACATATATTGCTCGCACCGTCACGAGCACGNTCNTCATTGCTTCTGCTGGATTGGTCTTTCTATTTGTGATCTTCACTTTTCTCGATCAAATGGATGACTTTCGAGAAGGGTATGATCTCGTCGACATAATGCGATACGTGGGGTACAGCNCTCCTAGAATTTTTTATGAGACGTTACCTTTTGCTGCCTTAATAGGATGTCTTGCTGGCCTGGGCTTGCTGGCTAACACCAGTGAACTGATAGTTATGCGCTCCTCTGGAGTTTCCACTTGGCATATATTTTGGTCCGCGACTAAGCCGGCCCTTATTCTGATTTTGNTCGGCATCTTTATCGGCGAAATGCTACTGCCGGACTTCGAGAGAGCTGCCAGAACATTNAAACANAATGCCAAGCAAGACGAGATTACTCCGCAAGGCGGTTTCTGGTTNAGAGAGCGAGACGTCTACATGCACTTCAACTCAGTGAGCAGCGATGGCGAGTTGAGAGAAATTCACCAATATTATTTGAACGACGAAAAAGAGCTTATTAAGACGTTGTGGGCTAGTTACGCTAAGTATAATGAAGAGAATANTTACTGGCTAATGGAGAATATCCGAATTACGCATCTCAATTCTCCTACCAAACGCCTTGAAGAACGACAGCAAATGATCTGGAGGACAGAGTTAACGCCCAAAATTTTGAGCGCAGAGATACTGGTCGACCCAGACAAAATGTCCATGCGGGAACTATGGGAAAAGATCCGCTACATGAACACTCAAGGCCTTAACACAAAGAAATATGAATTAGGCTTATGGTCGAAAATTATGCAGCCGGTTGCTACTTTAAGTCTCGTTTTTGTAGCCGTCGCATTTGTATTTGGTCCATTAAGAGAGACTACGATGGGAATGCGAGTAGTGACAGGGCTTNTTATCGGCATACTNTTTAAATTTNTTCAGGATCTTCTTTCTCCAGCAAGTTTGGTTTTTGGGTTTTCTCCTNTTATTGCNACNCTNGCTCCAATTCTTGCCTGCNCTTTTCTNGGNTATCTCCTGATTAAGAGGGCCAACTGATGGCTGATTTTTTACCGCACGTTGGTGCCNCGCTGGTTACNGCNTGTATCANTCTTACATTNTTGCGCAGGTTCTCCGACCGGCGGGCCACTATGGTTTTATGTTTCGCCCTCTCTTTCGTCATTCTGCTTATTCCGATAGGTAATTATCCCGCATCACACTATATACGTGTGCTTACCGGTGATCTTTCAATATTCGGTTTCTTCTGGCTTGGCGCCGCCGCAGTCCAAGTTCTGGCAACAAGTAGCCGCTTTTACACTCGTCAAGAGCGTCATATTGCAATGGCACTTCTGATCGCTGCACTTGTGCTTTACCCGTCAGCTCTTGGTCTCTCACCTTTTGATAGCTATAGCATTGGTTACCTACCGAATCACCTTGGCCCCGCGGTGTTTATTCTCTTTTTATGCGCTCTCTGGTTGAACTACTGGGTTGCAGCTGCAGGGCTGGCTGCAGCGTTATTTGCTTTCTATTTCAGCGCTCTGGAATCAAATAATCTCTGGGATTATCTGATGGATCCGGTCATTGTTTTTTACAGTATCTTTATTCTTGTGAAGACGTCGGGAACAAAAAATAGTGCAAAGAGCACAGGTCCTCTGGGGGACCCCTTGCTAACTAAACAAAAATGAACAATCCGCAACCAACATTAAGGCCTTGTTAAAACAAAGGCATATTCCAGTGCAACTAATTGCTTTTTTTCATATTGGTCCGAAGGACCGAAGTGACCGCCCGTTTCTATTATATGTATGAACTTTTCTGCGGAACCTAGGTCATTNGCTCGAATCTTCGCGAGCCATTTCAATGACTCGGCCATCGATACTCGACTATCAGGCTTAGCGACCGTCAACATAACAGATGGGTATTTCTGGCTCTTTATCTNTTCATAGGGAGAGTAGCTGAGCAGGTACTTCAGATCAGCGCCATCACTGGGGTTTCCCCACTCCAGAATATCAGCGGGGGTCAAAGATGCGGATTGGTCAGCGAGGGTTCCCACCAAGTCAAGAAAAGGATACCTCAAGATAACCCCAGCAAAAAGTTCGGGACGACGGTTTAGAGCAGCTGCGACGATTACCGCCCCCGCCGAGACGCCGCGNACAAATATCTTTCTGGGGTCGATCGNTTCTGATGCGGCGAGGTANTCCACACCATCAATAAAATCGTTAATGCCATTCATCTTCAGCTGCAATCGACCCGCCTCGTGCCAGCGCGGACCTAACTCACCACCACCACGCACGTACAAATTGGCCACAGCAAAATCTCTGTCGAGTAAAGGCTGCAATTCAAGTTGGTAGCTTCGAGTCTGGGAAATGCCATAAGCACCGTAGACAGTAACCAGCNCCGGCATTTTAGTTTTTCTGTCCGGTGCTTGTAACCAGGTCATTGGTATCTGCGTACCATCTCTCGCTTCGTACCACTCTAATCTAGCGATCCGCGATGGGATTTTCCTCTTAGGGTTTAACGCGAGGACTCTCAGCTCACCAGTTATTAAGTCGATCTCCTCCGTCTGATCTGANAAATGCGGGCCATACCGCACAAATCTCACTAGATTGGAATACAAATTCGGGTTGCTTGATAACCTAATGGATTCAATAGGCGGAGTCTTCAATAAGAGCGATGCTTCGCCCGAGGCTCGATAAAAAAACAATGAAAATTCGAAGCGCTCCTCGATCAACAGTACGAGACCGTCTGCAAAAACTTCAAAATCTTTGATAGTACCGGGTGGTGTTTCAAAGTAACTCCATTGATCGGGCAACTTTAGATCAAACCGAGCAACCTCAAAATCGGGCTGACGCAGATTACTCAAAATATAAACATGACCTTCTGCTACTCGTACTTGATAATGATGACCCATGCGACGAGGACTGATCATCTTCTGNATGCCAGCCTTATCGACCAAAAGNATCTCNGTGCTTACAGGGTTTCTCGCCGTCAATACTAAGAANTTNCCGTCTCTGCTTAATCGAAGGTCAACGTTAAATGATGGATCATCTTCGCGATAAACCGAATAGGATTCAGCCGAGAACGGATTCAACCTCATTACGTTGGAGCCATCGAGAGAATTAACCACGTAATAAAGTGAGTTGTGAGCCAACCAGGCTAACGAGGCGTCTACTAACGTTGTCGGGACAGAAAGCTCCCGGCCCGTCGAAATTTCTCGGACACGNAAATTNAAATGCTCNGCGCCNGTCGTGTCCTCTGTGAACGCTACCCAGCGGCCATCCGGACTGACCGAAAAATCTCCCAAAGCGTAATATGAATGACCATCTGCCAATTCGTTCACATCAAGCACGATNTGCTTGGAAGCCGCACCAACGATCTCGCGCTCAACAGCTCGCCGAAAAAAAATTGGGTACTGGGCTCCTGAAACAACTTCTCGCCAGTAATAATAAGAACCAAGCTGAACTGAATTGTCTCGCTTCGCAGCCGGTAACAGCTGATTCAGCTCTTTGGAGATTTCTCTCCTTAANGGTAACCAAATATCAAATGATTCCTGACTAAAAATCTGCTCAGAGGCAAGGTAGTTTTGAGTATCGATATCATTAATATCTTCAAGGTAATTGAATTCATCGATTCTGGACTGACCAAACCGATCTAAAGCNGCTGGTCGCTCTGGCGCGCTTGGCACAACATCATTAGGCTGTGTGCAGGCGACCANAANGATAATCAACGCAGCGGAGTAGAAGATTGATAGAGCCTGTTTCACATCGATCAACTGGGCGATTAATGCCAAGTTCGTTAGAATTTCATTCACAGACCTTACAATTCGTTTTAGCCCACTTGCAACCGTTGGAATAGCTAACCAGGAGTTACGAACTAGTGGCCAGAACTGAGCATCATCCTACCGGGCTTATACACTACAACCCTCGCTTAAGTAGCGGCGGCTATACTCTGTTTACTGCTAACACAAACTATGCATTTCTGATCGACCCGAAAGGAAGGTTCGTCCATCAGTGGCGACATAATCGAGGCATTACCAACGCTGAACTGCTGCNAAATGGCAACCTTATCGCACTCACCATGCCATCGCCCAGGGTAAAGGGTCAGCGAGGTCTGAACGGACAAGCTGAAGCCTGCATCGAGCTGAATTGGGATAGTGATCTCGTTTGGGAATATAAGGACCCTTGGATACACCACGATCTAAAAAGATTACCCAACGGCAACACGCTGTTGCTGCGNTGGGAATCGTTGCCCAAGTCACTAGCATCAAGGGTCAAAGGCGGATACCGTGAGAAGGATGATGATAAACATGGGATGCTCGGAGATGCGGTCTTGGAAGTCACCCCAGATGGCGACATTGTGCATAATTGGAAGTCTTGGCATCACCTGGATCCGTCTGTAGACNTTATTTGCCCGCTCGATGATCGACGTGAGTGGACACACGCTAATTCCATCGATACCGCACCGAACGGCGATTGGGTCATCAGTTTCAGGCGCATCAGCACTATTATTCGTGTTAAGCCCAATACCGGTGCCATTAAGTGGCGGTTCAATGATGAGAGTGTCAGACATCAGCATGACGCGAGATTCATCTCTGGTAACCGAGTCACCTTTTTCGATAACGGTGTACATCGAAAAGGTATCGAATATTCGCGGGCTGTGGAAATCAGCACGCGCAGCAAGAAGATCGTCTGGTCTTATATGGACAATCCACCCTTCACTCTCTACACGATTATGGGTGGCAGCGTCGAAAGACTACCAAACGGCAATACATTGATTTGCGAGACCTCNAAAGGGCACTTTCTGGAGGTAACTCAGGACGGCAAGGTGGTCTGGGAATACATCAATCCTATGTTCACAAGCAATCCTCGCCTGGGGGGNCGCATTAACATGGTATTCAAAGTTCACCGGTACAGCGCAGGATTTCCCGGGCTTAAAGGCCAAAAACTGANGCCGGAAAACCTNGCNGGNNTGAATCGGCAATACNGNACGCAGGCTTAAGCANCCANCAATTCCTCAGCNGCNCTNAAGNCCATACCATGGGCCACNCCNACCTGCTCATTGGCCAGCATACCGTGATAAACATTCAACCCCTGTCGTAAGTGTTGGTTGTCCTGCAGAGCCGAGACAGCACCTTTGTCTGCCAACTCAAGAATGAACGGTAACGTTGCATTGTTAAGCGCAGCGGCAGACGTTCGGGCGACGGCTCCGGGCATATTCGCCACACAATAATGAACAACATCATCGATAACATAAGTAGGCTCTGAGTGAGTGGTTGGTTTTGATGTGTCGAAACAGCCACCCTGATCAATGGCAACATCAACCAAAACCGAGCCGCTTCTCATCGCCGTGACAAGCTCATGGCTGACAAGCCTCGGTGCAGATGCTCCAGGCACCAGCACAGCACCAATGACAAGGTCGGCAGCCATTACCTCATGTTCTATAGTGTCCTGAGTCGAATACAGCGTCTGGATAGTAGCGCCGAAACGCCGATCAAGGCTCCTCAGGGCATCAAGGGATCGATCAATAACCGTTACATCTGCTCCCATGCCCACTGCCATCTGCGCCGCGTTCTGTCCCACGACCCCACCACCGATAATAACGACCTTGCCTCGCTGAGTTCCTGGCACACCGCCCAGCAAGACTCCCCTGCCACCTTGAGCTTTCTCCAGGCACATGGCTCCAGCCTGGACGGACATTCGGCCGGCCACTTCGGACATCGGCGCCAATAAGGGTAGCCGGCCCTGGGNATCCGTCACCGTCTCATAGGCGACNCATATNGCTCCACTGTCGAGCAAATCNTTTGTCTGCGGCAGGTCNNGAGCGAGGTGGAGGTANGTAAACAGCGTCTGATTTTCNCGCAACAGNGCTCGCTCGCACGACTGNGGTTCTTTGACCTTAATGACCAGGTCGGCNTCAGCAAATATATGTTCGGCAATATCAACGATAGTTGCGCCGGCATCAAGATAGCTTTCGTTATTAAAGCCAATTGCCGCTCCGGCATGGCTTTCAATCAGAACTTTATGACCGTAACGCGTTAGTTCCTTAACGCCAGAAGGCAGCAGGCCCACACGATATTCATGATCTTTGATTTCCTTGGGTACACCGACAAGCATGACCAACTCCAGATTAAAGAGATTTAGCGAAGACAGCGAAGCGAGTATAGGCTCCATACCAGTAGAGATTCTCACTTTTCTTGCACGTTATTCAGGATTTATCATAACTAAAACCACATTCCCTGGAGAAATAACCTATAATTCGGTGATGGAGCAGGCGAAACCCCTTGACAGTATAGACTTGAATATTCTTCGCGCACTGCAAGAAAATAGCAGAACCAGCAATACTGATCTGGCTCAATCAGTCGGGCTGAGCGCCACACCCTGTGCCGAGCGCGTCAAACGACTGCAAAATCTTGGGTATATCCAGGGCTGGGGTGCAAAACTCAATCCTAGATTGCTCAACCTGGAATTGCTTGTTTTCGTGGAGATTACATTGCTTCGGACATCACAGGACGTCTTCGCAGAATTTCGAGACGCGGTGGTGAAACTCCCGCAGGTTCTCGAATGCCACCTGGTCTCCGGCAATTTTGACTATCTGCTCAAAGCGCGCGTCGCAGGCATGACAGCCTACCGCCAGCTCCTGGGAGAAACATTGCTGACACTGCCAGGTGTCAGCGACTCCAGGACCTATGTTGTCATGGAAGAAGTCAAAGAAGACCAGGCACTGCCTATCTGATTCATCAGGACACATCATGCCTTATATAGAGCATCGTTACGGGAAAACCTACTATCAGTTCCGTGGCAGAGCCACCAGCCGGGGGTTGCCAGTGGTCTGCCTCCATGGAGGCCCAGGCGGGCACAGCCGTTTCATGACTGAGTTGTTCAAGCTTAGCGATGAGCGGCAGGTTTTCCTTTACGACCAGGTAGGTGGTGGTCGCAGCAGCGCCACATCGAAAAGGCATTGGTCAATCGCCACGTTCGTCGATGAACTAGCGATACTTATCGACGCCTGGAAACTTGACCGTTTCCACCTGTTCGGTGCGTCCTGGGGGACAACCCTGGCTCTGGAGTATCTCCTTAAGAGGAAAACCGGCATCCGCTCACTAATCTTTCAGTCCCCCATGTTTTCAGTCCGCGACTGGCAGGAGGACGCAAATCACCTGATCAGAAAGCTACCCGCAGCAACGCGCAAAGTGATCGACTACTGCCATGAAATTGGCGCCACTGATTCAAAGGTCTACCAGGAAGCGACGGCGCTCTATTACGCCAGACACGTCTGCCGGAATAAATCCCAAGCCAAACGTTCCCGTGAAATCAAGAACCCCAATGGCAACCGCATCTATCAATACATGTGGGGAGCATCAGAATTCAGCGCAACAGGTACACTCAAAGATTATGATCGCACTGATCAACTGAGTCGCATCAGGCATCCGACGCTTTTTGTCTGCGGTCACCATGATGAGGCAAGACCCAGCACTGCCCGTCGTTATGCCAGGGCAATGCCAAATGCCCGTCTTGCCGTTATACCGGACGCCTCTCACGCCATCTTGTCTGAACGCCCCGCGCGTCTTATCAGGGAGATAAGGCATTTCTTGGATCAGGTAGAGCGCTGATATTGCACTCCGCGACAAAATACTGTATATATAACCAGTTGTTTGCCGTGAGACACTATGACGCAATCCCTTCAAAAGCTGCTGCGGCAGACCGGACTTTGGCGCGCCTCAAGTATCGACCATGACTACAAGTCGGTCCGTAGCACAGGTTTCCGCGCACTGGATGACGAATTGCCCGGTGGCGGCTGGCCGGCCGATGGCGTTACTGAACTTCTGCATGATCAGTATGGAATAGGTGAATTCCGTCTGCTGTTGCCGATTCTCACGCAGCTCAGCCAGGAACTGGCTCGCTGGCTTTTACTCGTTAAGCCGCCTTACATCCCCTACCCTCCTGCACTGACCCAGGCGGGCGTCGATCTTTCGAAGGTCATTATCAGCCAGCCTAAAACAACCAGCGACTATCTCTGGGTACTTGAGAAAGCTCTTGCCTCGCAGAGCTGCAGCGTCGTCCTGTGCTGGCCTGAGGACATCCATGAAAAACAGATCAGGCGTCTGCAAGTAGCCAGCAAAGAAGGCGGTTGCTGGGGCATCATGTTTCGACCGGAAAAGGTTGCCGACCAACCATCGCCTGCCGAGCTGAGAATTCGCCTGCGACCGGGTGACTCGCGACANGATAACAGTCAGTTAANCGCACGGATTCTTAAGCGNAAAGGGNGCTGGGAAAGCACCGATTTATCANTTGAGTTCGACGATCAGTTGNTCAGACCGACGCCTGACTTCAGCGAAACGCATGTTGAGCAACCGGGATGTTCACCGATCTTCAGTCAGAACAAAGGCGATCAACAACACACATATTCTTATGAATACCAATGATGCGTTGTGGCTCTGCCTGAACTTCCCACTGCTACCTGTTGAGGTCT
Source organism: Gammaproteobacteria bacterium (assembly GCA_002694945.1). Taxonomy (GTDB): domain Bacteria; phylum Pseudomonadota; class Gammaproteobacteria; order Pseudomonadales; family Azotimanducaceae; genus UBA9659. The sequence goes on along the minus strand of NZNP01000050.1, from coordinate 32,516 downwards.
TCTGTCGCCAGGAAAGCTCCCCCGTTGTAGTCATAACCCGGCAACGGGTCAGCTTCATGAATCAACCGGCGCGAAGCATTGGCATCATGCCGGGCAGCAGCACGAGCACAGCCTATACCATCAGTGACCATNTCGTGAGCTTTGAACGAGATGAAGACAAAGAGCTCAGGCGTCTTGAGCATCTCGCGCAATGGGCTTACCAGTTCACTCCCTGCGTCAGCCTGGCCCCACCCCAGAACCTGATACTTGAAATCAGTGGCTGTCTGAAGCTTTTTCGGGGTCTGGCCAATCTAAAAAAAAGCATTCACGACCGGTTGAGCGCACAAGGCTACACTGTGACGATGGGGGTTAACGGTACTCCTCAGGCAGCACTCTGCTCGGCCACAGCAGCCCTCAACGACAACATCGGAGATGTTCGAGAGTCTCTGGCCGAAGTCGCCGTACAAGAACTGCACGTCGATGATGTGATTATCGAGAAACTGAACCAGATGGGCATCAACCGATGCCGACAATTATTGGCCCTGCCGACCGATGGCCTGAACCGGAGGTTCGGGGAGGGTTTTACAAACTACCTGGACAGATTAACCGGTGTCTGCCCAGACCCCAGAAGGTTCATTACCGACAAACCAGCCTTTGCTAGCGAAATTACTTTTCTCACTGATGTTTCCGATCTGAATTCGCTGCTGTTCCCCATCAAGCGATTGTTAGGTGAACTCCATGACTTTCTGCGCAGTCGACAATTGCAGGTCAATCAATTTACCCTCCGACTGGCTCACCGCAGTCATGCCGCTCAACAACTCACTATCACGTTGGCCAACCCTGAGAATAATCCGGATATATTTCTTATGCTGACCCAGCTCAAACTGACCCGTATCAGAGATATGCCGGAAGTTGACTGTATATCGCTGCATTCCGTCCATTTCAGCGAGTCCGGGGGACCTTCAGGTGATTTGTTTCACGACACCCGCTTCCAGCAGAAAGACGGCAAGACTAACAGTAAAGCTGAAGCCACACGAGCGGTCACATTACTTAATATGATGGCGGCCCGACTGGGACAGGATTCCTGCTTCGGTCTGTCGCTGGCCAATGACCACAGGCCCGAACTGGCCTGGAAAACCGTGTCATTGCAGAACAGGAATCACTGGTACGCGGACGTCTCACGCGACAACGCCAGACCGGCCTATCTGCTGGCGACACCAAGCATGTTGCAAACCAGGGACAACAGCCCTTACCTGTCAGGAAAACTCACCCTCTTGCAGGGCCCCGAGCGAATCGACTTCGGCTGGTGGGATCATAAAGAGGTCAACCGAGACTATTACATAGCCCGCCACCCATGCGGGGCTATCTACTGGGTATACCATCATGCCGCTAACAACCAGTGGTATCTACATGGTATATTTTCATGACCATAAAGGAGAAACCAATGAGTATTCATGATCTGGAGATGAAGTCGATTACTGGCGAGACGATTTCCTTTTCCGACTATCGCGACCAAGCGTTACTGATCGTTAATCTTGCCAGCCAGTGAGGCCTTACCCCACAGTACGCAGGTCTGTGTACTCTGCAAAATGAGCATGAAAATCTTCAGGTATTGGGATTCCCATGCAACCAATTCGGGGCCCAGGAACCTGGAACCGACGAGGAGATTCTCGAATTNGCATCATCTAAATACAACGCTAACTTCCAGCTTTTTTCAAAGATAGAAGTAAACGGCGATGGTACTTGCGAGCTCTATGGCCAGCTCAAAGCTGCCAAAGCCAACCCCGATGGCAACGCCGATATCGGCTGGAACTTCACCAAATTCCTGGTAAACGGAGCCGGCGAGGTTGTCGCCCGATTCGAGCCGACGGTGACCCCGGAGGAAATTGGAGAAAAACTAGGCGACCTGCTCTAGGCAATCTACTCTAAGCCGCGCCAAACAACTNCCTGAGGTGAGGATTTAACATCCTCCCTTCAGGGTCCAGTTCTTTTCGGAGTTGAGCAAACTCGTTGAATTTCGGATACAGCGCCTTCAACTGCCAGTNATCAAGCGAATGAACTTTACCCCAGTGGGGACGGCCATCGTACTTCCAAAAAATGGGTTCAACCAGGTTGAATAACTGGTCGAAGCTGGCATCGAACTTACGGTGCACTGATATGGAAACCCGTCGACTACCGCTGTACATACTGAGCCAGGTATCGTCAGCTTCAATAATGCGGTACTCCAAAGGAATAACCACATCAATACTGTGATCTTTGACTGCCTTTAGTATCTCCAGCAGACAATCCCCACCGACCTCAGCGGGAACCGAGTACTCCATTTCATTAAAGCGATCAAACCTGAGGTTTGTCAGCGCCTGCCAGGACGGCTGGACCGCTTCGCTGGGCTCTATCTGCGACGCCAGGCCATTGATCAATGCNCCTCGGAAAGGCACCGGAGTCGCTTCAATCAACTGGAGGACGGCACCATCATCCTCGTTTACAGGCGCCGCCTGCAGGGCTTTATCCGTTTCCTGATGGGCTACCACCAGCGAATAATCAGAATGCANGAGAGGAAACATCTCAAAATGCTGCCATTCATCACAATAGGCATTGAACTTATCGAGAACGGCTGTCGTTTCTTCCACCCAGGTTCTGGTACGCAACCGGAAAGGAGCCCTATTTTGAAACGTGACCCGGGTCACTACACCAAGTGAGCCCATGGAAACGGCTGCCGCCGCTAATCGATCATCACCCTGCCCCAGTTCCAGGACCTCACCTCTTGGAGTGACAACTGTCAGCCCTCGGATATAGCCGGACATCGACTGCAGTTCACGACCCGTGCCATGGGTCGATGTCGCGATAGCACCAGCAACGGTCTGATGATCAATGTCGGGCAGATTCGGCATGGCCTGACCAACCTCATCAAGNGGTTGACCCAGGTCACTCAGCCTCGATCCAGCATAGACTTCAGCACGATAGTTTTCCGGGTCGTGGNCAACCAACCCTGAAAGTCGGTCGACTATCACCAAGTGCCCGTCTGTGGGTACAAGCGGCGAAAAAGAGTGTCCCGCTCCTACCGGTCGAATCGAACCGTTGCTGGTCTTGAGCCAATCCGCCAGCTCACCCTCGGAGCCCGGTGAAAAACGACTCGTTGGATACGCAACAAGATGTCCGGACCAGTTGCGCCATGCTCCGGATTTGATTGAAGGCAACACTGACCTGGGCAGAAGAGTACTGCCCAGCGCCAGCATAGCCTGCAGCAAGCGTCTTCGCGACGTCATGACTCCGGTCCTGCCATCATGTGTATCATGGCAATAAAGTCTTCTTCAGAGCAGTCCATGCAGTATCCAAGGGGCGGCATTCGGTTCAGNCCTTCCACGGTGTTCTGTAACAACNGGNCATTTCCCTGCGACAGCCTGGATGCCCAGGCCTCGCTATCACCCATCCGCGGCGCGCCGCCCTGACCTGCGACATGACATAACGCGCAGCTTCGCTGCCATTTCGCCAACACGTCGCTATCCATCACGGCTTCAGGTTTGGTGCGCTCCGTAAAGCCTGATGTACCAGGACTTTCATTAACTGGATTACCGCATCCCGNCAATATCAAGGTCAGAAAGGTACTGAACAGTCTCATGTCATCATGGTAGCAGATTCAGGATGACTTAACGGGACCTCTTTGTGTCACAATCCAGCCTGAAGAAGCATCGGATATCAACATCATGATCACGATCTATAAAGCCGCCAAGATACACACACTCAATCCGTCCAACCCCACCGCAGATCACATTGCCGTTGATGATTCTGGAATGATCCTTGGTGTCGGCACCTATGAGGATGTCGCTGGCTGGGGGGAAAGCCGGCTAGACGACAGCTTTGCCAACAAAATAATGACACCAGGGTTTGTCGAAGCCCATGCTCATGTGATGGCTGGCGGCATGATGACACTCCCCTACCTGGGATATTTTGAACGGGCCCGGGCCGATGGCTCCATCGCGCCAGCGATCACCTCTTACGATATGCTGATAGATGCGCTCAGGGCCGAGGACGCCAGACTGGATGACCCACATGAGGAGATTGTCGCGGTTGGTTTTGACCCGATCTATTTTTCGGATCAGCCTCGTTTGACGCGCCACCACCTGGACCAGGTTTCCAGCACGCGGCCAATTTATATTCAACATGCCAGCGGTCACCTGGCGACTGTCAATACTGCGATGCTGGAGAAGAATGCAGTTACCCGTGATCTCCGCGTCGAAGGTCTGGGTCGGGACAGCGACGATGAACTGGATGGTGAACTCCGTGAACCACCAGCCATGAGCCTCTGTAAAACAGGTCACCGCACAGTGATGTTCAGCAATAACACCGAGGTCGCGCTGCGTGACTTTGGTGCCATGGCCCGAAATGTCGGTATCACCACCTGCACTGATCTGGCCGGGTCAGCGATTCTTGCGCCAAAGCTGCTGGACATGTGGCAACAGGTGACGAGCGACGAATCCTTTCCAATGCGCGTGGTGCAATACAATATCCCTGTGATGCCTGGTGAAGCTGCAGACTTCTCAGCTGTCGCGGACACGATGGTCAGACTCCGCCAAAGTGAAACAGATAAATATCGAATGCCCGGCGCAAAGTTCGTTCTGGACGGTTCAATTCAGGGCTTCAGCGCCCTTATCAATCCTCCGGGTTATTTCAAAGGTGAAGATCACGGTCAGTTACTGGCAGTGCCCGAGCAACTCAAAGACTGGATGATGCCCTTTCATCGTGCTGGACTGAGCATCCACATGCACTGTAATGGGAACAAGACCCAAGATCTCGCTATAGAAACTATTGAGCAATTACTCTGCGAAGCGCCCAGACCTGACCATCGTCACACCATTACCCATGCTCAACTGACGACGCAGGCCCAACTCCGAAAGATGGCGAAACTGGGCCTGTGCGCAAATTTCTTCGCCAATCATCTGTGGTTCTGGGGTGATCAGCACTTTGAGATGACCGTTGGCCCGGAACGGGCTAATCAACTTGAACCGTGCCGGTCAGCAATGCGCGAGGGAGTCAGTTTTTCTGTGCATTCAGACGCCGGGGTAACGCCACTTGGCTCACTGCATACTATGTGGTGTGCAGTAAACAGAGTGACACCGTCTGGCCGGATTCTAGGTGAGTATGAAAAAATCACCCCTGCTGAAGCATTGAAAGCAGTCACGATTGATGCTGCTTATCAACTACACCTGGACCATGAGATCGGCAGCCTTGAGACGGGCAAACAAGCCGATATCGCTATTCTCGATGCTGATCCGTTGTCGGTTGACCCTATGAGCATCAAGGACATTGGCGTCTGGGGTACGTTGCTGGGCGGAATCAAGCACGAGGCCGCTGGAAGATGATCGGTTTTACCGTCATCGGGGGCTACCTTGGCGCGGGCAAAACAACACTGCTGAATCATCTCCTGGCAGCGGAACACACTATCCGAATCGCCCTGCTGGTGAACGATTTCGGGGCAATCAACATTGATGCAGGCCTGATCGAGTCTAAGACTGATTCACAGATCAATCTGACAAACGGGTGTATCTGCTGCTCCCTGACAGATGGGTTTGTCGAAGCGATCGATTCCCTGCTGGCCGCGCAGCCTGCCCCGGAACACATTATTGTTGAGGCCAGCGGCGTCGCTGACGTCGCCAATCTCGCCCAGTACGGATACGCACCGGGGCTGCGTCTGGATAGTGTGCTGGTGCTCGCTGATGCAGAAAACGTCGTCACAAAAGCCAACGACAAGTACGTGGCGAGCACGGTGCGTCGGCAACTGCAATCAGCGGACGTGATTATCCTTAACAAAACAGACCTGCTCACAACAACAGAACTGAGGGAACGCCGGGAATGGCTGGAGAACACTTTCCCGGGGCAATCAATTTTGGAATCACGTTTTGGCAAAGTCCCCGTTTCACTGCTGATGGGCAACCATCGCGACTCGTCGATGCCTGTCAGTAAACATGCGGATCACGAACACTACTCGACCTGGAGCTTTGAATCAGACTTCGCCGTTTCACCAGACGGGCTCATGCAGTTTGTTTCCGCACTACCCGCAACCGTTATCAGGGCTAAAGGCATCGCGAGACTCAATGACGACTGCCATCAGCTGTTACAGGTAGTTGGCCAGCGCAAGACTCTCGAGCCGATCGTCACGGATCAACTCACCACGCAGCTAGTTGCCATCGGCCTGTCCAAAGAATTCGATATCGACCAGCTGGAGCAGCTAGCAGACACTTATCTCAGGGCTTCAACCAACAGATAGCAGGGGATCTGTTCTGCCCTTCGGCAATCTGTTTTCAGGTAACTGTAAAGACCTCACCCTGGAACACCGTGGCCCGGATTTTGGCATCCCGCAGGGCGCTGGCACCTTCTGTCAGTGGGTCGCGATCGACGACCGTGAAGTCAGCCCGCTTGCCTGCACGGATACTCCCGACTTCATCTGCCATACCAATCACATGGGCAGCATCGATTGTAATGGCTTTGAGAGCCTCATAAACAGTCAGGGCCTCCTGCGCGCCGGCGACATTGCCCGCAGCGTTTTCCCGTGTACAGGCAACCCAGGCATTGCGAAGTGGTGTCGCTGGCGCCATGGGAAAATCTGAATGGATAGCCGTCTTGATGCCTGCAGCAACACAACTCCCAAGTCGGGACATGGTGTAAGCGCGTTCGTAACCAACGCCGTGAGTCGCATAGCGTTCGCTCAGCTCGTAAAGATAATAGACATTAGCGGAAACATGCCCACCCAGCGACGCAATCCTGCTCACCTGCTCCGGCGTTGAAAAGCCAAAATGTTCTATGGTGAAGCCATGATTAAATCGGGGCTTTTCCTGCTGCATTTTATCCAGGGTACTGACCGCCAGCTCGAGGCCAAGGTCGCCAGTACAGTGCACATGGATAGCAAATCCTGCTTGCCAGTAGTGCCGAGTGGTTGCTTCAAATTCTTCGGGCGTCATCAGCCACTCACCATGATGNCCATCGAGGTAACCNGGCTCCTGCAGCATNGCCAGTTGTGANAAAAAAGCACCNTCNGTGAACATCTTGATTCTACGACTGTGACGGGTCCGCNCGGTATCAGTGCCCTGCAGTGAATTAATGTGTTCAATCGCGGCCTCATGGCTGCCGAACGTGGCTCTCGCAATCGCTGCATGAGGAACACCCTGGACCCGGAATGGAACCTCAACCTGATCGAGGATTCTGGCAGCNAGATCACGCTCCATGTCATAACTGAAAAGNCCTACCGCCATATCACCGACTGTTGTATGACCACCGGCATGGACAATTCGTTTCAACCGATCGAGGCCTTCCTCTATCCACTCCTGGGACATAATGATGGTATTAAGGTATTTGATCGCAAAACTGAGGCCGGTTTCATAGAACCGTCCATTCTCATAGTCGATCTGGGGATGCTGCCCGATTTGTTCCTCGGTAACGCCTAGTTGCATCATCATCGCGGTATTCAGGTAGACCTCGTGGAAAGAACGATGCCAGACAACCATCGGGCGCTCACCCGCTATATCGTCNATCAGGTCACGACTCATCTCACCATGCCAGGAACCGTGGTAGCCCCAGGTGAAGAAAGCTTTATCTGGCGGAGTCTCAGCTTCAAGTTCACGCAAGCGACTGATGTAGNCCTGCGGATCGGTTGTCGCCGGGACNGAGCGATCAGGGAGTTGCCACTCCATCGCTGTCACGAACTGCATCGGCAGGAGCACAGCGGCCATGACCGGGTGCAGATGAGGATCGATAAGTCCGGGTAACAGGACCTGATCACCAAAGTCATGCACCTGATGCTCATCATCAGNCAGCCAGGGCTGCAGAGACTGCAGTGTNCCNACCTCAAGAATACGACCATCTCGCACCGCAACGGCATTACCCTCAGGCCAGGATGGATTCATCGTAATCACTTTTGAGGCCTTAAAGATCGTAATCGTCATGACTCATCACCTTGGACTAAAATCTGCTTAAATGAAGATGCTTACCTTAGCCCAGTAGAGCAATGTCTGACTACGAATTAAAGAAGACCAGGTATGCCGGCATGATGACCCTGTACGGCAGGAAAACAGTACTGGAAATCCTGCGGGACAATTCTCTGAACATTTNTCGTCTCCACCTTGCCAGCTCTAACAGGCACTCAGACACTATCAGTGAGATTGAAGCCCTGGCAAAGGACCGAGGNCTCGAGATCCGTTATCACGAAAAGTCCGNGCTATCCCGAATTTCCAAGAATGGTCGACAGGATCAAGGGGTCGCTATCGATATTGAACCTGACACCTACCAGGACATCAGCAAAGTCATTCAGTCCCGAGGCGACCTGATTGGCCTGGATAACATCACGAATCCGCAGAACCTCGGTATGGTGATCCGGTCAGTNGCGGCATCTCCGCTAAGCGGATTGTTGCTGCCNAAAAAAGGCTGCGCCAGGATNGATCCCCTGGTTCATAAGGCAAGCGCAGGAACACTNTTCAAGGCCGATATCTATCACACANCAACCCTGGAACATGGCCTGAAGTTCCTGAAGNCGGCAAATTTTGATATTGTCGCGTTGACAGGAACAGCCGAGACACAGCTCACCGACTTACCAAAAACACCCGGTAGGCGACGTATATTCNTGCTGGGNAACGAATCTACGGGTTTGCGCCAGAACATCAGGCGTAGCTGCGACATGGAAGTCCGTATTCCCATGGCGAATGGGGTGGAATCGATCAACGTCGCAGCAGCTGCGACTCTGGTCGCATTTCGAGAGCTGTTCAGCTAGCCTTAAACGCAATAAGAGCACTGCCAGCACCTATGACCAATATTCCAACATCCTGGGCCGTGAAACGCCTGTCTGGCGNTCTCGGTGCTGAAATACGAGGCCCCGANATCAGCAATGTTACCGATGCAGATATCGATGCCCTCAAAGCCCTGCTCCATGAGCACCTCGTCATATTTTTACCAGACCAGGCACCCACAGCCAGTGCCCACATCGANTTTGGTCGTCACTTCGGCNANNTGGAAGGACATCCCAANCTGGNTAACGATAGCAACCTGCCGCCTGAAATCTTCGAACTCCGCGCGACCAAGGGTGGAGTTGCCGACGAATGGCATACCGATCTCACATTCCAGGAACAGCCTGCGCTCATGTCGATTCTGCACATGATCGACTGTCCTGATAACGGAGGCGATACAATATGGGCTTCACTGTATGCGGCTTACGAGGAACTTTCCGAGCCCATGCAGACCCTTTGTGATGGTCTGACCGCACTGCATGACGCCCTGCCCCACAATCATCCCGAGCAAATGACCACTCATCCCGTGGTTCGAATTCACCCAGTGACTGGTCGCAAAGTCCTTTACGTCAACGAGCACTTCACCCGGCGAATTGTAGAGATGAACGCAACAGAGAGTGAGGCCTTGTTGAACTACCTGACAAAATGGGTGAGCAACCCAAGGTTTACCGTCCGCTACAACTGGCAACCAGGCACGATCGCTATCTGGGACAACCGATGTACTCAACACTTCGTCCTGAACGACTTTGTAGGCGAACGTGTTATTCAGAGAGTCACCGTTGTCGGTGACCAGGTAGAACCGGCAGAACCGCCCAGATGGCAGCCCTATATTCGACCGGGCAGACTATCTGCGACCAGCCGACATGATCGTCAGCTATACATGTATTTGAAATCTCAAGGCCTAATGGAGAGTGAGTTGTGACCAAACCTCTCGATGACATCACCGTCATAGAAATAGACAACTGGATGGCTGCGCCCAGCGCTGCGGCCATCCTCGCAGACTTTGGCGCACGGGTTATCAAGATTGAACCCCTGTCTGGTGATCCCATGCGCAATATGAGCCGTCGCCCCAAGGTTGACGATCCGATTGCTGATCATGATTTTCAGTTCGACGTGGACAACCGGGGAAAAGAATCCATCCTCCTGGATCTGACCAACCCCAGAGCCATCGAAATCGTGAGAAAACTCTGCCAGAGTGCCGATGTATTTCTCTGCAATCTGCTGAAAGTCCGACAGGAGAAATTTGGCCTCGACCCGGATTCCCTGAGATCCGCTAATCCTAAGCTGGTCCACGCGACGTTAACGGGATATGGCACGGAGGGACCGGAAGCATGGCGACCTGGATACGACGTGACTGCATTCTTCGGTCGCTCCGGTCTTCTTGATGCAGTTCGCGAAGGTGATGAGGGGGTCCCTGCAAGGCCGGCAACTGCTCAAGGTGACCATACGACGGGGCTCGCTTTGCTGGGAGGTATTCTTGCAGCATTACGCATGGTGGATCGCACCGGGGACTTTCAGGTTATTGAGACTTCGTTACTGGAGACGGCAGTCTGGACCCAAGCGACTGATTATGCGGCGACCCTGGTTGACCGGGCACCGTTCCGGAAACGGCATCGGTACAATGTCCTGACGGCAACGGCTAATCGATACCCCTGCCAAGACGGCAAATGGATGGTTCTCAATATGCCCGAACCCAAGTGGTGGGGGCCTTTCTGCGAAGCACTGGGTAAACCCGATTGGCAGGATGACGAAAGATTTGCCACCCCAAGGGACAGATATCAGAACATGGATATCATCGTCAGGCTGGTTGATGACGTCATGCTTGAAAAAAGCCTGGAAGAATGGGGCCGGATCTTTGACGCGCACGGGGTCATCTGGGCGCCAGTGCAAGGCATACATGAAGTGACGTCGGACCCACAGGCTGAGGCCCTGGAATTGTTTCCTCCCCTGCGTGCCGACCAGGGGGACTATCGGACCGTCAGAGCGCCAATCAACTTCCACACAGCAGATACCTTACCGGAACGCTGCTCACCAAAGCTGGGTGAGCAGACAATTCAAATCCTGACAGAGCTCGGTTTTTCGGAGCAGGAAATAGAACAGCTGAAAGCGGACCAGATTACGACCTACTGAACCTGCCTTCGCGATACAGACCTGAACACCCGGCTTTGTCTAGATACCGTTTGCGTCGCAATAGCTCTTCCAGTAGGCAAACTCATCTGCCAGCTCTTGCGCTCTTTTCTGTACTGGAACCTGGAATTCTTCATGCGACAGGATGTAAAAGCGATCATTCTGGACCGCATGCAGAACCATATCCCCTATGTCTCCCGGCTGCATGACACGCAAGTCTAAAGGCGCAGCACCCTCGCGCTGCACCATGGCCGGTGCGGTTGAGCCGCCATACTGATCAGGCCTGTTACGCTCGGACTCACCGATGCGTGTTTCGACGACGCCCGGACAAAGCACCGACACACCAATACCATCGGCAGCCAGATCAAGACGCAAGGATTCGGAGAGCCCGACAACAGCGAACTTACCGGCACAATAAACACCCAATCCCTGCATGCCATACTGACCAGCTATCGACGCTGTGTTAACGAAGTGTCCTCCTTCACCGTGGGATTTCATGTCATTGACAAAGGTCACCACACCGTTAATCACCCCATCGACGTTGACCTTCATTACCCAGTCCCAGTCCTGGTAAGTCATATCGGCAAGGTTCCCGTTTCGGGCCACCCCGGCGTTGTTGCACACGACATGTACTTTGCCGAATGCCGCCAGAGTCTCTTCGCGAGCCTTGGCCATCGCGTCCCGAGCAGTCACGTCCACCTGCATACAGATTACCTCTGCATTGGTATCCGCAAACAAAATGCGTGCTTGCTCAAGCGCTGCCTCTTCAACATCAGCAATGACGACTTTCATACCCGCTGCAGTGAATGACTGCACCATGGCCAGCCCCAGACCGCTGGCCCCTCCCGTAACGAAGGCGACCTTACCTGCGATATTTTCCATCGTTAATCATCCTGGTAAAAAAATCAGTATAAAATCAATCGGGCCAAGAAATCATTGAATAGCGGACAATGCTCTATGGAAGTGTCCTAGATGAACGTTCTGTGCGTCAGTGTTGATGGCACGCAGACGGGACCCAGCCATGGCTGTGGCGATGACTAATTTCTTCATCGGTCGCCGCACGGATATCGATGATCTCGACGTCGAATGTCAGGGTTATTCCAGCCAGGGGATGATTGATGCCAACATCTGCATTGAATTTACCAACTTTGACAGTGATCACATCTCTTAGTCCGTCTGAGGTATTCACTTTTACTACCATCCCCGGACGGTATCGTTTCGATCAGGTCAACAGGTGTTTAATGGGGACCCGCTGCTGAGCATCGGCTAAACGAAGGCCATAGGCGTGCTCGGGCCGCAACGTGACGTCAAACTTATCTCCCGGCTCTCTGCCTTCGAGAGCGTCTTCCATCTTCGGTAAAACGTTTCGATAACCACCATGAAGATAAACCATCGGCTCATCGCCATGGCTGTTTTTGATTTCTTCTCCGGATTCACTCCGCAAAACGTAGTGAAAAGCGTCAACTTTATCTTTTGCTATGATAGCCGCGCATTCGTGTAGTTATCCGTCGTTACTCAGACCAAATCATCGGTCGAAACCCTGATATCCAGTATACACGCATCCTGCTTTCAATTGTGATGACAAGACACCCCGTCATTTGCGTGCCAGTCTGTTGGGCGGGGAGGCTATTAACTGACGACCCGACGAACGAATACTCCGGGAAATGCCTTAGTTCCTGCGATTTGTCATCTTTTAATGTTTCTTCACCCTGTGACTTCGGGTCTTGAATCCGCAGCCACACTTATTTATATTACTGTATATATATACAGTAATATAAATATCAAGATCGCGTTAAACCATGGCTTATGCAGAGCTGCATTGTATAAGTAACTACTCTTTCCTCAGGGGGGCATCTCACCCGGAAGAACTGGTCATGCAGGCAGCAAAGCTGGGTTACAGGGCCATTGCCATTACCGACGAATGCACGATGGCGGGGATCGTCAAGGCCCACGTAGCTGCCAAGGAACATGGCATCAAGCTGATCATCGGCAGTGAATTTCAACTCGATGACGATCTGCTCCTGGTGCTTCTGGCCCCTAACCGCACCGGCTATGGCCAGATCTGTAATCTGATTACCCTGGCTCGGCGCCGGGCCGAAAAAGGGACGTATCGCCTGGCACTAAAGGACCTGGAGTTTGCTACCGACCAATGCATCGTTATCTGGTTTCCCGGTGAACCAGACACACACCATGAGGCATCCGCGAGCCTGTTAAAGGAGTTTTTCCCCGACAGGTTATGGTTGGGTCTTGAAGCATTTCCTAACGGTAAAAGTATTACGTGCTACGAGCATAATTTCAGGTTATCTCAACAATTCGATCTACCCATAGTCGCCGCGGGCGATGTCCGCATGCATCATCACGACCGAAAGCAACTGCTTGATGTCATCTCCGCTGTCAGGATGCAGCAATCAATCCAGCTGGCTGGTCGGCTATTACCGGCCAACGGAGAAAAGTACCTGCGATCCATCAAACAGATTACTGAGCTCTACCCTGCCGGGTTATTGACTGCCTCGTGCGCCATAGCCGACATGTGTCAGTTCTCCTTGGATGAATTGCGTTACGAGTACCCCGAAGAACTGGTACCTCCTGGCTTAACAGCCTCAGCTTATTTAAGACAGCTGGCTTATTGTGGAGCTGAAAAAAGATGGCCCTACGGCGCTCCTCCTGCTGTGCTGCGACTGATCGAAAAGGAGCTCACTCTGATAGCCGAAATGGCCTACGAGTATTACTTCCTAACGGTTTTCGATATCGTTCAGTTTGCCAAAAGTCAGGACATTCTCTGTCAGGGGCGAGGCTCAGCAGCCAACAGCGCTGTTTGCTATTGCCTGGAAATTACCGAGGTCGATCCAGCCAGGGTTAACCTCTTATTCGAGCGGTTTATCTCAAAGGAAAGAAACGAACCACCCGACATCGATGTGGACTTCGAGCACGAACGTCGTGAAGAGGTCATACAGTACATCTACAAAAAATATGGGCGCCATCGAGCAGCCCTGGCCGCAACCGTTGTCACCTACAGGCCCAGGAGCGCAATTCGAGATGTTGGCAAAGCTCTCGGTCTCGACCAGCAACTGGTTGATCATCTGGCCAAATCCCTGTCCTGGTGGGATAAGCGAGAAGTCCTTGGGGAAAGATTTGCCGAGGCCGGCATTAACCCCCGCAGCAGCATCATTGATCAGTTCCTGAGTCTGATCGATGCGATCCTGGGTTTTCCCCGGCACCTGTCACAGCATGTTGGAGGTTTCGTTATCTCAAGCGGCCCGTTATCTCAACTAGCGCCTATTGAAAATACCAGCATGGCGGAGCGCACTATTATCCAATGGGACAAAAACGACTTGGAGTCATTGGGTCTTTTGAAGGTGGATGTATTAGCTCTAGGCATGCTGACCTCAATTCGTAAAAGTTTCGATATGATCAACAGCTATCGGGACATGAACCTATCCCTAGCCAACATTCCAGCAGAAGACCCACTGACCTACCACATGCTGCAACAGGGCGACAGCGTTGGCGTTTTTCAGGTCGAATCAAGAGCACAGATGTCCATGCTGCCCAGGCTGAAGCCAAAAAACTTTTATGACCTCGTGATTGAAGTGGCCATTGTCAGGCCTGGCCCCATTCAAGGCAAAATGGTCCACCCCTACTTGAGACGCCGAAATGGCGAAGAAAAAGTCACTTACGCCAATGACGATATCAAGGAAGTGTTAGAACGAACCCTTGGGGTACCTATTTTCCAGGAACAGGTTATCAAGCTTGCAGTGGTAGCCGCTGGTTTCACTCCAGGCGAAGCTGACCAGTTAAGACGTGCTATGGCTGCTTGGAAACGCAAAGGAGGTCTAGGTAGGTTTCAGCAGAAATTAGTTAGCGGAATGTTAGATCGTGGTCATAATCGAGAGTTTGCTGAGCGCATCTTCGAACAGATCAAGGGTTTTGGCGATTACGGTTTTCCTGAATCGCATGCAGCGAGCTTTGCACTGCTGGTTTATGTTTCAGCATGGCTGAAGCGTCATGAGCCCGCCGCTTTCTATTGTGGTTTGCTGAATAGCCAACCCATGGGCTTTTATTCACCGTCACAACTAGTACAGGATGCAAAACGACATGATATCGAAGTCAGACCCGTCGACATAAATTGTAGTGGCTGGGAATCAACACTCGAAAAGCCGTCTCGCCAGGGTGAAATAGCATCAACTCAACCAGCTATCCGGCTAGGCTTCCAACGCATTAAAGGCCTTAAACAAAATACGGCTCAAAGAATCATCGAGGCGAGAAACAACGCACCAATAAACGATCTTAAAGATATCACTCGCCGAGCCATAATTGATAAGGGTGATCTTGCTCGGCTAACAGAAGGTGGCGCTTTTAAAACGCTATCAGGACATCGCTACCAAACCCATTGGCAAGCGAGAGGCTTAATGCCCGAATCACCTTTACTCGGTTCACAAGGGGCCAATGCTAGAACGAGCGTATCGACCCATATTGATGAAACACCAGTCATTCTGCCAGCCCCAATGGAAACAGATGATCTAAGGGCAGACTACACCAGTCTGGGCTTAACACTCGGACGGCACCCTATGGCGATGCTACGAGAGCAACACGATTTACCATTTCACCGATGCAAAAGAGCAACAGACCTGACCAAAATTAATCATGGCAGGTTCGTTCGGATAGCCGGAATCGTCACGGGCCGGCAGCGACCTTCCTCCGCTTCGGGAGTGCTTTTTCTGACGATTGAAGATGAAACAGATAATATCAATGTCGTTATCTGGACACGTGTGTTGGAAACCTACCGAGCTGCAGTGACCCAAGGACGACTTTTGTTAATCAAGGGGGTGCTGGAAAGAGAAGCGTCGGTTATTCACGTCATAGCTGGTCACGTCGAGGATTTAAGCATCTATCTCGAACACTTTTCTCTGAAATCAAGAGATTTCAAATAATCTACTCAGCGGTTTTGAAAGAAAAATTATAATAACTAAGATTTAACTTAGCAGGTAGAACGATATCAATTACGAAAATTCCCATTATTCTATTACTGAAGATGCAATAAGTTATCTACGCGATACCGATTCAAATTCTACTAAATTCGAGACCACATTAATCGTGCGAGAGAATGGACCACTTTAATCACGCCACAGCGTTCGACGACCCATTGACTATAGACGGAGTCGAAAAACGCACTCCTCTACAAACCATTAAGGCAGTGCTGCCTTTTTTGTGGCCCAAAGATCGTCGCGACATGCGAACTCGCGTCATGATTGCACTAGCCTGCCTGATCTTAGGTCGGGTCGCGAACGTTTACGGACCAATCGTTTTGAAGGATCTTGTCGATGGTCTGGAGAAGCTTGTAAACGCGGAAATGGGCGGTCAGGCAATGTCAGTCTTGATGGGACTGACTATTCTTTACGGATTAATGGTTTTTCTGCCTGGAGCATTAACAGAAATCAGGGCTGCTGTATTCACACCTGTTTCCGAATTCGCCCAACGATTAATTGGACTCAAAGCTTTTGGTCATCTGCACGAACTCAGCATGCGCTTCCACCTCGATCGCAAAACTGGCGGACTTTCACGCGCTATCGAAAGAGGAACAAGGGCATTGCAACAGATCATCGGTCTATTTGCTTTCAATATCGCACCGACTATCTTCGAGATCATTCTGGTATCAGTTTACCTTGCGATATCATACCCCCAAAAATACGTCACAGTTATTCTGCTCGCCGTAACAGCCTACATTGCCTTCACACTCTTGTTTACTGAATGGCGTACTCGATTTCGTAGAGCGATGGTCACGCAAGAATCAAGAGCCACATCGATTGGCGTCGATAGCCTTTTAAATTTTGAGACAGTCAAATATTTTGGCAACGAAGCTTACGAAAGTAGACGGTACAACAATGCACTGGCGCGTTACCAGGAGGCTGCAATTAAGAGCCAGACCACCCTGGGCCTTCTAAATGGCGGACAATTAGTGATCCGCGTTGTTTGTCAAGTAGCAATTCTCGTTATCGCCGTAAAGGACTATGCTGCAGGACACCTCTCTGTAGGTGAAGTGGTGATGTTGAACACCTTCATGCTACAACTCTTCATTCCCCTAGGGTTTTTAGGGTCGTCCTACCGTATGATTCGACAGTCACTGATTGACATGGAATACCTGTTCCAGTTACTCGATCTTAAGCCCGAAATTAAAGACAGAACAGATGCCGGAGATCTCCAAGTAAAGAACGCAGAAGTCCGATTTAACAATGTAAGCTTTCAGTACGAAGAGAACGTGCCGGTGATCCAGGACATCAGTTTCAGTATCAATCGGGGTAAAACACTTGCAGTCGTTGGTGCAAGCGGTGCCGGCAAGTCAACGATATCTCGGTTACTCTATCGCTTCTACGAAGTGCAACGAGGTAACATTACGATAGACAACCAGGACATCAAGCGCGTCACGCAGGCTAGCCTGCGTGACCATGTCGGTATCGTCCCACAGGATACAGTCCTGTTTAACGACACCATTCGGTATAATATTCGTTATGGCAGACCTGACGCCTGCGATACCGAGGTAGAGGTAGTTGCGAAACTTGCCAGCATTCACGACTTCATTATATCACTGCCTCAAGGGTACGACACGCGGGTTGGAGAACGAGGCCTGAAACTATCGGGGGGCGAGAAGCAACGCGTAGCTATCGCGAGAACTCTGCTGAAAAACCCTTCAATACTGATACTGGATGAAGCAACCTCCTCTTTAGATGTTAAAACAGAGAGAGAGATTCAATTAGCTCTTACAGAGGTATCAAAAAATAGAACGACGTTGATCATTGCGCACCGATTATCAACTATCGTTGACGCAGATGAAATCTTGGTATTAAGCGAAGGACGAATTATTGAGTGCGGAGCTCACGATGAGCTCATTGAGTCTAACGGACTATATGCGGAGATGTGGCGTCGACAAAAAGCAGCAGCAGATGAGATGGAGAAGATTCAGAAAATCTTCTCAGAGGAAGGTTTGAAATAACTGAAAATAGAAACCAGCAAAACGGGAGCAGCTAAAAATGGCAGATCAGCTACAACTACAATCACTAGTCACAGATGGCGGGACTTTGGAACTATCGCTAGCGAAGATACCGGTGCCTGAACCCGGCGAGAACGAAGTCCTTGTAAAGGTCGAAGCGTCACCAATCAATCCGTCTGATTTGGGACTGCTGTTTGGCATGGCTGACATGTCAACGGCGAAGGCAGGCGGCAGCGCAGAAGCCCCAACCATTAGCGCGACAATCCCTGAAAAGTTAAGGGGAGCTGTTGCAGCACGCGTTGGTCAAGCTTTACCGGTAGGCAATGAAGGTGGCGGAGTCGTAGTCGACGCAGGTTCCGGCGAACTTGCTCAATCACTACTTGGTAAAACCGTAGGTATTTTAGGCGGCGCAATGTACAGCCAATACCGTGTCGTCAAAGCAAAGCAATGTCTCGCCATGCACGAGGGTGTTACTTCAGCTGAGAGCGCGTCCTGCTTCGTTAACCCTTTAACGGCATTGGGCATGGTAGAAACCATGAAAGGAGAGGGTTTTTCGGCACTTTGTCACACAGCTGCCGCCTCAAATCTCGGTCAAATGCTGCAAAAAATTTGCCTAAAGGACGGCATCGAACTGGTCAACGTCGTTCGGAAACAAGAACACGTTGATCTGCTGACAAATCTTGGCGCCACACATGTATGTAACAGCGGCGAAGGCGATTTCATGAATAATCTTACCGACGCAATCGCGACGACAAGCGCGTACGTTGCCTTTGACGCTACCGGCGGCGGCACACTGGCAAGTAATTTGCTGTCATGTATGGAGGCTGCAGCTCAACAAAGCGCTAGTAATTACAGCCGTTATGGTTCTGAACAATACAAGCAGGTTTACATCTACGGAGGATTGGACCGCACAACAACGACCCTTAGCCGAAATTTCGGTATGTCATGGGGTCTGGGCGGCTGGCTTCTAACTCCTTTCTTGCAAAAGATCGGGACTGAAGCTGCAGACATACTCCGACAACGAGTTGCGGACGAGATTAAGACGACTTTCGCGAGCCACTATACCAGTGAAATTTCGTTAGCCGAGGCACTAAGTCTTGAAGCCATCAACACCTATGGCAGGATGGCAACAGGCGAGAAGTACCTAATCAATCCCAACAAGTGAGCCAATTAACCTGGGCAGACTGAAGGACCTGCCCAGGTTAATAATCTAACGCCCTTTCCAGACTGGATCTCGCTTTTCAATAAAAGCTAACGGTCCTTCCCTGTAGTCCTCTGTCGAGGCAAGACTCCGCATAGCTTCACCGCTCGCCCGCCACAGATCATCGTCACTATCCATCATTGCGCGGGCGGCAACTTTGCGGCTAGCAAATACCGCCAGCGGAGCATTGCAGAGTATCCTTTTCGCCAAGTCACGAGCCTCAACCATGACCTTATCAGGTGATACCACTTTATTAACCATACCTAGTTCGTATGCACGCTGAGCTGATATTGGCTCCCCAGTCATAATGGCTTCCATCGCAGTTGCCATACCCAATGCTCTTGGTAGACGAAATAAACCACCNGCAGCTGCAGCCAGAGATCGCTTGACTTCAGCAAGGCCAAACACTGTCTCGGTAGAGGCAACGATGAGGTCACAAGCAAGAGATATCTCGCACCCCCCTGCGACCGCCGTACCTTGAATCGCCGCGATTAGAGGTTTAGTCCGCTCTCGTCGAGTAATACCCGCAAACCCACCCTTTCGGGTCGCAAGCTCAGCGCCATTGCCCGCAGAAACCTCTTTCAGATCTGCACCAGCAGAAAACACTGTTCCTTCTGCACGCAGAATTGCACACCATAAATCCGGATTCTCCTCATATTCATCAAGACAAGCTTCCATTGTTGAAGCCATCTCGCCGTTGATAGCATTTCTTGCTTCAGGCCGATTTAACGTAATTATCGCCAAATGATCTTCCGCTACGATTTCTACAGGCATGGTTTTCTCCTTTTAATGTCAATTCAGGGTCAAGCTATCAAGGGTAACCTTCATCATCTCAGAAAAAGATGTCTCTCNTTCGACAGCAGTCATCTTTTCACCTTTGATAATNTGATCACTGACTGTCAGAACGCACAGCGCTCGGCCCGCTTGCTCAGCTGCGATTCGATAGAGCGCCGCCGCTTCCATTTCGACAGCCACAATCTGTAAACGCGCTGCGACTTGNTAGATCTCATCAGTCAGATGATAAAAAGTATCTGTGGACAAAATATTTCCGACAGTCACATCGATCGCAGACTCTTCCGCTTTTCTCACCCACGCACTCAGCAGTCCATAATCAGCTATGGCAGCGAAATCATGATCAAGGAAACGTAAACGATTAACGTTAGAATCCGTCGAAGCTCCCATGGCGGCAATGAGATCGCCAACATTAACGTCCGTATGGATAGAACCACAACTGCCAACACGGATAATCGTTTCCACGCCAAATTCCTGAAACAGTTCAGTCGCGTAGATCGAGGTACTAGGCATTCCCATGCCGCCACCCATTACGGAAACGGGTAAACCTTCGTAATTACCAGTATAGGCCAGCATGTTTCTTACTTCGCTCACACAACGAGCGTCATCCAGAAAAGAATTCGCGACAAATTTGGCTCGCAAAGGATCACCTGGCATCAANACAATCTTGGCAAAGTCTCCAGGCTCAGCGGCAATGTGTGGTGTGGNCATGCATTACTCCTCTATACCCCATAGGGCACCCAAATATTCTTAATATTTATGGCGTGCTCGAAGAACTCAATACCAGAGGACTGTTCATCATCACGCCAATTTCGATAGTTTCCATTGCTNAACCAAGACCTCTTCATATTTTCAGCCGCTAAATATTCGACTTCTTTGCAGATAGTCTCTGTCTCCCAGCACCAAATACCGTCAACATCGCCATGCCCTGCTAGGGTTCCGGCTAATTCTTGTCTTGGGCCACATACAATATTGAAAACACCTGCCGGTATATCAGAAGTATCGAGCACCTGATATAGATGAGTGGCGACTAACGCGTATGTTTCGGAAGGAACAAGCACAACACGGTTCCCCATTGCCGCAGCTGAAAATGTAGTTGACATCAGGCCAAGCAGCGGACTTTCCTCTGGCGCCAATATACCGATCACCCCTAAAGGCTCTTTCATTGCCAAAGCAACCTTGTTCTTATCTGGCAGATGCACGCNACCTTCGAATTTGTCGGTATACGCTGCACAAGCAAATAAACGCGATAGAGCCAAAGAAAATTCGGATTCGGCACGCGATACAGGCTGACCCGAAAGGCAAACCAGTAAACGAACGAACTCATCGCGACGATATTCCAGATTTTCAGCTAGATAGAACAAAATCTGAGCACGCTGATGCCCGGTCATCTCAGGCCAACTTCTCGCGGCCCTGGCTGCCTCTACGGCATTGCGTATGTCTTTCCGATTACCTTTGGGCAGCTCTGCNATCTGATTACCNGCCGCATCTAAAGAGAGAGTACTGTATCCACCATCAGGCCTAGTTTGTTTGCCACCAATATATTGCTTCGGCGTTCGATCAATTTTTGTACCGAGTGACGGNAAACGTTTTCGGTTTTCTTTACCTTCAAACGGCTGTCCCACTGCATGCACATTCCTTTCCAGGTACTCTACTAGACCTTCCGGTCCTCCTTCCCGTCCAAAGCCAGATTCACGATAACCACCGAAGCCAACACTGGCATCAAAGGTGTTTGCACTGTTAATCCAGATAGTGCCTGCTTTGATCTGAGCCGCGACATCCATTGCTTCGTTAATATTTTCTGTCCATATGTTCGCTGCCAAGCCATAACGGGTGTTATTCGCCAATTCAACGGCTTCTGCAGGAGTACGAAAAGCCATCACTATCAACACGGGGCCAAAGATTTCTTGTTGTGCGATTGAGTGCGCCGGCTCAACACTAGTCAACAAAGTCGGTGGATAGAAACATCCACTTTCGGGCATGTCGCCCTTTGGTTGCCAAAGCTCTGCTCCCTCAGCGACACCTACGGATACCATGTTCTTGATTCGATCTAACTGCGTGGCACTGACGACAGCGCCNATATCTATATTCTTGTCGAGACTGTTCCCAATCAAAAGACGCGACATCCTCCGCTTCAGTTTCCGAATAAACTGCTCGGCGATAGATTCCTGAATCAACAAACGCGAGCCGGCGCAGCAGACTTGTCCTTGATTGAACCAGATGGCATCGACAAGTCCCTCGACAGCGCTATCTATATCAGCATCTTCAAATACGAGATATGGAGACTTGCCGCCCAGTNCAAGTGACAGACGTTTACCTGAACCCGCAAGCACCTGCCTGATCTCTNTGCCGACTGCTGTGGAACCTGTAAAGGCTACTTTTTGTATATTGGTATGCTGAACCAANGCCGAGCCCGTCTTACCATCGCCCANCAGCAGATTAAAAACGCCNGNNGGTAGTCCTGCNTGCTGGCATATTTGCGCGAAGAGAATGGCAGACAAGGAGGTATCTTCCGCGGCCTTTAATACAACGGTGTTACCCATAGCAAGCGCAGGAGCGACTTTCCAGGCAAGCATCANGAGAGGAAAATTCCAGGGGATGATCTGAGCCACTACNCCGACAGGTCGATANTTNGNAAACTCGCGGTTCCTTATCTGCGCATANCCGGCGTGATAGTAGAAGTGACGCGCAACTAGCGGAATATCAATATCTCTCGACTCACGTATTGGCTTGCCATTGTCTAGAGATTCAAGCGTCGCAAAGAGGCGAGAGTGTTTCTGAATAGCTCGTGCTAACGAGTATAGGTGTCTGGCCCTTTGGTGATCGCTTAATCCACGCCACTTCGGATATGCGGCGTTCGCTGCATTGACCGCTTCGTCGATATCTCCAGCTGTCGCTTTAGATAACCGTCCTAGATTTTCGCCGGTTGCAGGAGCGAAAGCATCAAAAGTTTGACGATTGTATACCCATTGACCACCGATCATGTGCCCAAAACGGCGCCGATAAGAATCTAACCAGAGACGGGCCTCATGGCCACTTTCCGATGCAGACCCATAATCCATTTCATCTAAAACTTGTCGAATAGACATTTCTAGCTCCTAGCTCGTCGCGTGTCGATAATCCGCNGAATATCGACCTGTAACATAATGCTCCAATTGCCTCTCAATATCGTTNAGCAGCGAACTCGCACCGAATCTGAATAAGGCCGGAGANAGCCAATCATCACTCAACTCTTCTTTCATCAGAATGAGGAAATCGATAGCCTCCTTAGCTTGTTTGATCCCGCCTGCCGGCTTGAAACCGATTTTATAACCAGTCTCTTCGTAGTAATCACGTATAGCGCGCAACATAACAAGAGTGACTGGAAGCGTAGCGTTNACCGATTCTTTACCGGTGCTTGTCTTGATAAAATCTGCTCCCGCCATCATGCAAACCCAACTGGCTCGCGCAACATTGCTGTAGGTACCTAACTCTCCAGTCGCAAGAATCGTCTTGAGGTGGGCATCACCACACGCCTCTCGGAAAGCAACTACCTCTTCGTAAAGCCCACGCCAATTTCCGGTAAGNACTGCTTCACGACTAATAACAATATCTATTTCGGTTGCGCCAAGCTTAACGGCATCCCTAACCTGCGCTATCTTGAGTCGACGCGGTATCTGACCTGCAGGAAAGCCGGTTGAAACCGCTGCTATCGGCACATCGGANCTAATTAATGCCTTGACTGCATGTGGAATCATATTGTGATAAACGCAGACCGCGCCTGCTTGCAGATTGAATTCCGCAATCCCTAGCGCCTGCTGCAAATCCTGCCGCAGTGGATGACAAGCTTTCGCGCAAAGCCTNCTCACCTTTGCTGGTGTGTCGTCTCCAGACAAAGTTGTCAGATCGATGCAGGAAATTGCCTTGAGAAGCCATGCAGCTTGATGAGACTTCTTTACACTTCTCCGTCTACTGAATGTACCAGCTCGATGTTCCACGGCACTTCTGTTAACCCGGATATGCTGAAACAGTTCTCCAGAAAATGGCAGTCCCTCATTACGTTTGAGCTCTNTCATCATTAAATCGATATCATAATTCCAGCTATTGTTGCGCTCATGAGATTTGCCAATGTAGCTGCGATAACAGCAATCAGACCTAGCTCAGACATCTCCTGTCGACGTTCCGGCACTAAGACACCTATGCCACCAACAACTATAGCTATAGAGGAAAGACAGGCAAAACCACAAAGAGCAAAAGTGACAATAGCTTGCGTCCGAGATGAAAGATTTTGATGATTCGCGACGAAGTCCAAATATGCGATAAATTCATTCAACATAAATTTCTGTCCCAGCAGACTGCCCACCTGCCCGGTTTCTTCCCAAGGCACTCCTATGAGAAATGCCACAGGCTGGAAAAGCAAACCTAGAAGCTGCTGCAACGTGACCGATTCAAAGCCCAACATGCCACCTAGCCATCCTATAACCCCATTCATCATGGCAATAAGGCCAATAAAAGCCAGCAAAAGAGCTCCAATAGCAAAAGCGAGTTGCATACCTTGGATTGCGCCCTGTGCGGCAGCGTCTATNACATTGACCGCGCGCGCTTTNANGATTTCTTCATGGACATCAGCAGAATCAGANGTCAGTTCTTCAATTTCNGGTCGAATTANCTTAGCCATCATCAAGGCTGCAGGCGCAGCCATAAAACTGGCTGCGATCAGGTACTGCATCTCCACGCCGGCCGCGGCATAGCCCCCTAAAACAGAACCCGANACTGTCGCCATGCCACCTACCATCACAGCGAATATTTCCGATTTGGTCATGTGCGTTAAAAAAGGTTTTATGGCGATAGGTGATTCAGACTGGCCTATAAAGATATTAGTCGCTGTACACATAGATTCCGCTCTGGTCGTCCCGAGAATGATCCGAATAAAACCACCGATAATACTCACGACTCGCTCCATAATTCCAAGGTGATAGAACACAGCGATCAACGACGCAAAAAATACGATAATTGGCAGAACCTGTAGCGCAAAGACAAAACCATAGTTAGTGGACGCAAAGTCACCGAACATGAAAGCCATACCTGCTTGAGCATACCCAAGCACACTGAGAACCATGGCAGCGATAGCTTCCAGTAGAGCTTTGCCTGGCGGGTAATACAGAACNAGAGCACCTAAGATCAACTGTACCAAGAAAGCCCCGCCAACGGCTCGCCAGTTGATAAGAGCGCGATGGGACGACAGCAAGTAACCAATCAATAATATGGCGCAAATGCCGGCCAATCCCTGGACAATTAACATTGTATGCTCATGATGGTGTAAGTTGAGTGAAAGGANTCAGAATCGGCGAGAGTACTATAACGGAACCGGAAGTCCCAGCGGGTCAGAATGAATCGATTTACCGCAGCAACTTGAATAGAGAAGTGATTAAAAGCTCACAGCTGCTCCGAAACTTTCATGTCAATAACCAGTTATAATTAGGAATGNACTTCAATCGAGCAATCCTATTAGTCATCGATGGATTCGGTATCGGCTACGCGCCCGACGCCGAAAAATTTGGTGACAAGGGTGCCAACACTTTCGCTAATTTATGTAAAACATATGAGCAGGAACAGCATCAACGTCTTGCACTGCCTAATCTTTGTAAACTCGGACTTCTGGAAGCGCTTAGATCAGTGTCCGATGACCTTGTTCCTGTCGAAAAGGTTGACAATATCGAAGGCGCCTATGCTGCCTGCAGCGAAATAAGTAGTGGCAAAGACACGCCTAGTGGCCATTGGGAGATGACAGGTGTCCCGGTTTTATTTGATTGGGGCTACTATCCAAATAAACCAGACTGTTTCCCTGACGAATTTCTCAATGTTCTTATCGCCCGAACCAATGTTTCGGGCGTGCTCGGTTGCTGTCATGCGTCGGGGACTGACATAATCCGNTCGCTAGGTANTAGACACCTGCAAACCAGAAGACCAATCTGTTACACGTCTGGTGATAGTGTATTTCAAGTAGCGGCTCACGAAGAAATATTCGGGCTCGACAATCTTTACCGNTTCTGCGAAACGGCCCGAGAGTTGCTCTACGACGCGAATATAGGCAGAGTTATNGCGCGACCCTTCTCCGGCGATAGTCCGAGTAACTTCATCAGAACCGGTAATCGCCGTGATTATGCTATCTCGCCNCCTTCNGAAACTTTACTNGATGCTTTGACAGCCCNAGGTCGAACTGTTCATGGAATCGGTAAAATATCGGACATCTTCGCTCATCGTGGAGTATCTAAATCAACCAAGGCCAATGGTCTTGAATCGTTNCTCGATAACACCCTCTCTGCAATCAAATCAGACATAACAGACAGCCTGATCTTTACCAACCTAGTAGATTTCGATCAGGATTTCGGCCACCGAAGAGACCCCATCGGATACGCAAGAGCATTACAGTATCTCGATAGTCGCTTGCCTGACATTCAATCAGCCATGGCGGGGGATGATCTTCTGATCTTAACCTCCGATCACGGCTGCGATCCTACCTGGCAAGGAACCGACCATACGCGTGAGTATGTGCCTGCTCTCATCTGGTATCGAGGCATCGAAAAGATTGATCTAGGCGTAAGGTCGACTTTTGCTGATCTTGGACAGACGCTGGCTGATATTTTCGACCTTTCGCCGCTTGACCATGGAGAGTCATTTTTGTCCGCACTGAGTCCTGTTTAACCAGACTCTCCCCCTTGGTAACATGAGCGGTTTNGTGGTCGTAACCGCGTCCTNTATAACNACANANAGGAAAATCGGATGGAAATTAAAGATCATAANGGCATTTTTGTTGGTGGCGCCTCGGGCATGTGCCGGGCAACCGCGGAGATATTTAAGTCCCGAGGTGGCCAAGTCGCCATTCTAGACTTGCCCTCCTCAGATGGCGCAGCTGTTGCTAAGGAACTGGGAGGCACCTTTCACGAGGTCAACGTCATGGATTGGGAAGGTACAGAAACTGCGATCAATGCAGCGGTCGACGCCCTCAGTAGCGTGCACTTCTGCTGTAATTCTGCAGGGGGCGGTCTAGCCAAACGCACCCTGACCAAAGAGGGACCGCATCCCCTCGAAGAGTTTCAGCACTGTATTGATCTGAATCTCATCTCTGCATTTAATATCTCCCGCCTCGTAGCCTCAAAAATGGCCGATAATGAACCTAATGANGAGGGTGAGCGAGGCTGCATTATTAATACTGCCTCGATTGCCGCCTTTGAAGGTCAGATCGGACAGGTAGGATATTCCGCCGCTAAAGCCGGCATTGCAGGCATGACATTTGTCATGGCTCGGGATCTAGGCAGCGTCGGTATTAGGGCGAATGCTATCGCCCCAAGTCTTTTCAGTACAGGCTTGACTAAAGGCATTCCAGACGAGTTCGCGAACGCCCTGGTAAAGGATGCTGCGTTTCCAAAACGTATGGGCGAGCCGAAGCACTACGCTATCCAGGCCATCTCTATCTATGAGAATGCGATGATGAATGGCGGGACAATCCGCGTAGATGCTGGTCAGCGCTTCGCACCAAAGTAAAAGAGCCATGCCAAGAGAAAACTTCGACGCCGTTATCGTCGGCGCGGGCTTTGCTGGGATGTACATGCTGCACAAGTTAAGAAGCCTGCAAATGACAGCAGTCATTTTTGAGGCTGGCGATGACGTNGGCGGCACCTGGTACTGGAATCGTTATCCNGGAGCCCGCTGCGACGCAGAAAGCTTGGCNTACTCATTTTCATTTTCACCCGAACTCGAACAGGAATGGCAGTGGTCTGAACGCTATGCATCTCAGCCCGAAATTTTGGACTACGCTCGNCATGTCAGCCAACGGTTCGACCTNCGGAAGGACACCCGTTTCAAAACAAGGGTCAAGGGNGCCCTGTTCCAGACAGACACGAACANATGGCTCGTACAAACAGATCAAGGAGACGAGGTGCAGGCTAATTTCTGCATCATGGCAACGGGTTGTTTATCTATACCGCAACGCCCGGATATCCCCGGTCTGGATGATTTTAAAGGCAACCTTTATNAAGCAAGCCAATGGCCGCACGAACCAGTCAGCTTCGCCGATAAAACGGTTGGTATTATCGGTACGGGTTCATCCGGGATCCAAGCAATTCCAGTCATTGCAGCTGAAGCTGAACATCTTACGGTATTTCAAAGAACCCCAAATTTCAGCGTNCCTGCTCGGAATTCGCCGCTCGACGATGANTGGGTGGAGAAGTACAAGGTCAACTANGCTGATCACCGACTGAGTTTTCGTCATGGCCTATCCTCTGGTTTCGGGGATCTAAATATTGAGGCACAACTGGAACCCCGCATTTCGACTGAATTCGGTAAGCTAACCGAGGTCGAAGCCAACGAGTTGCTAGAAAATAACTGGCGACGAGGCGGAGCGGTCTTTATGGGGTCGATCGGTGACTTGATGCTGAACGAAACGTCGAATGCCTTTGCTAGGACTTTCGTGCACAACAAAATCAAATCCATCGTCAAGAATCCGGAAGTCGCTGAACTCCTCTGCCCAACAAGCCACCCCATCGGAACTCGGCGAATCTGCGTGGACATAAATTACTACGAAACTTACAACCGAGATAATGTCACTCTTGTTTCTGTGGCGGATCACCCAATAGAGGCAATTACGCCAGAAGGAGTTCAGGTCAATGGGGCAGTCACGCAATTGGATACGCTAGTCATCGCTACTGGTTTTGATGCCATGACTGGCGCGCTGCTCAACATAGACATAAGGGGACGAGNTGCAAGTAAACTGAAAGATAAATGGCATGCCGGTCCACGCGCTTATCTTGGTTTGGCGATGGCTGAGTTCCCCAACTTATTCACCATTACCGGACCTGGCTCTCCTTCTGTATTAAGTAATATGTTGGTCTCTATTGAGCAGCATGTGGATTGGATCGCCGACTGTCTAAAGTTTATGCAGAATCGATCTTTTTCAGTGATTGAGGCTAACCTGGATGCTGAAAATGAATGGGTAGATCANGTCAACTCTGTAGCTAATGCAACTCTTTTTCCGCGGGGCGGTTCCTGGTATCTNGGCGCTAATGTTCCAGGCAAGCCACGCATTTTCATGCCATACGCAGGTGGTGTTGGTCCATACAGGGACTTATGCGANTCGATTAGCTCAGACGACTACCGCGGCTTTACCTTTATCTAATTGAGGAGTTAGACGGGAACTATTCGTCTGAATAGCATGGTGTCATTTGTCGCCCGACAAATTGGCACAGTAATGACCANGCCCAATTTCCTTAACTAGGGAATTTAGTTGAAGCAAACTCGTCGATTTCTAACTGAACCTATTGNCCCGTAAANCTNGCCTCACGCTTTTCGAGGAAAGCTTTGACACCCTCAGCGTTATCGCGACTAGAAGAGGCTTTATCNTGCAANTTCGCTTCTANTTGAAATTGTTCTGCATAGCTATTGCTAAACGANTCCCAGTAAGCATGCCTTATCAGCCCCAGAGAAAAAGGTCCGTTTGCCAATTTGTTGGCTACCTTCATTGCTTCAATCATAAGATCTTCAGGATCAACAACTCGATTGATCAGCCCCCACTCCAGGGCAGTCTCAGCTGNGAGCCGTTCCGCCANCATCGAAAGTTCGACTGCCCGACGCCACCCCACTACCCTAGGAAGAATCCAAGTNGCACCNCCATCCGGCACCAAGCCTATATTCGCAAAAGCCTGCAGGAAATATGCGCTCCTTGATGCAACAGCATAGTCGGACATGATGGCAAAGCTCATGCCAACTCCTACTGCAGGCCCATTGATCGCAGTCACCATTGGAATGTCCATTTTTCTCAATTTAGTCATCACGGGATGATAGTGAGTCTCCAACGTCGACCCTGGCGCGCTTAGCCGATCACTCGACCCACGTTGCTGGAGATTGGCTCCCGCCGAGAAGGCTCGGCCTGCGCCTGTTATCAANAAGCATCTCGCATCGCTCTTAATAACCTCAACTATCGCGTGATGAAGTTCTGATACCATATTGCTTGANAACGCATTTAGCACGTCTGGCGCATTCAGTGTCAACAAAGCGACCTTGTCGCGATATTCAAGCAAGATATTTTCGTAATGCATNTGTTTTCTCTTGGTAAAACCTAGACTGTCACTGTAGCCTGTAACGGACGACGATGTGAAGGGCTGTATTTATGGATCTTAATAATCGCATTTGCATTATTACCGGCAGCGCATCAGGTATTGGTGCAGCTTGTGCACGAGCTATTGCGGCCAAAGGTGCTAAGGTAGTGGTAACAGACATCAACGAAGGAGATNCTAAGCAGNTCGCAGATGATATCAATGGACTAGCTATANGTTNTGATATATCTCTTGAGAAAGATGTCACCAANCTAGTCAGTCAGGTCGANCCTCAAGTAGGCGATATCTATCTGCTTTTCAACAATCCAGGCCTAGACTGTGGAGTCGATCTCCTTACCACACCACTAGATGTTTGGCAGAGCCAATGAGAAATCAATGTCATGTTACATGTCTACGCTACCCGAGCAGTTCTTCCGAAAATGCTGATGAGAGGAGAAGGTTAGGTGTTACCTGTTACACACCGCGTCCTCGGCAGCATCCTTACGACCCACGGTAATCTAACTTATGCAACGACCAAAAATGCTGTAGTTGGACTTGTTGAATGGTTGTCTATCACCTATCACGACAAGGCTATCCGCGTGTCATTGCTGGCACCTCTTGGTGTGCAGACACCAAGGCTGGGAAATATTGAATCTCCGTTCGAGACTGCAGCCGGTCCCATAAAAGAACCGAAGGAGGTAGCTGACATGGTTGTATCTGCTATCGATGAAGAACGTNTTCTAATTCTTACTGACGAGATAGCGCANNCATGGATGACTCCCAAANCANACAAACTCGAACGCTGNCTAAGAGGAATGCGGAGACTGCAAGACAAGATTGATTCGATGAAGCCTANAGTNCTTTAANTTTACAGTCCAAATCGAGGTCATCCAAGATCGTCTGCCGCTTGTCCGGATTACCCATTCTAATAAGACCGATCTTCGATAGATCTTCTAGGCTGGTAGCAACCTGCTTCTTTTGCAACACCAAGTCAACATTATCGCTGTGATCGGCATACAGAGTCCTGTCATCCGCAAANAAAATATATACACCGGCTATAAAGTCGTTGAAGCGCATGTCTGAGGGATAAATATTTATCGGGTAGTCTTTTCCAGATAAACCCGAGATAGTTGTAGATTCAATTATTCTCATGCTGCGCTCGNTGAATTTTCTGCACTTTTGAATCGATAGAGATCCAGTTCGTTACGAATTTGATCGCTCATTTCGTTCTCCGTTAACTGGTCGACAGGGATGCCCATCGAATCTGCGATGCGCACCATACGTTGAAAATTCGCTGCAACACCAGCCGCGTCTACCAACACAGNTTCTCCTGCGACATCAAGCAAAGACTCACGCGCCTTCGCCAACAGCNGANGGTCAAAACTTGCTACAGCCTCTGCAAAAGCACTTAATTCATTAGCATATGGTACTTCTGTGAAACCGTCTAATTCGCCGTTTATCACCTTTATATCGATGTCTCGTTCAGTCTGCTGCATGCTCACACGGAGCATAGTGGCATGGGCACTAGTTCAGTAAAAACACTCATTGTAACTAGACACCCTGCCCGCAACGATTTCCATCTGAGCTCGGTCAATGGCTCGATCAGACCGCCNAGTAAAATTTCCCATAGTCTCCAAACCGATATATTGCGCCGANGCCAAATCTTTCCATCCCCTTACGGCGTTTGGCACAACAGANAGTGCACGAATTACATTGGCACTGAATTTCGATGACCAGAGATCTGCTTCACGACCAACNGCACCGTCACGATCGATCATGGGAACGAACCCTGTATCTGTTACTACATTGTTGGGTCGATATTCATCGGGCTCACCTGGCATTGGTTGAGGCAAAGGCTCAAATGGTAGACCAAGAGAACGATTAAATTCATCAATGCTCAGGACAGCAACCACAATTCCTGCCAACTCAACATAAGCCTCAATACCTAACCCAGATTCAGCATTATCCTCAATCCATGCACGAGTTATTCTCGTCTGATCTGTCACTATTCGATGAACAGCATCAACTGCGCGGACTGGCAGATCAGTCACAGATTCATGTTGATATAGGTCAGTGTAGGGGGAAAGAGCAGTCTTACGCTCAGCACAAAAATTACAATCCCTTGCTGCCCTGCACTCTGCGGCGATGGAAACCCTATCAGCACCAGACCACCAACTGCCAGGAGAGGCCAACCGTGACCAATATAGGCGATGNGCCTCCCCGATATCGCTACGAATCAGGTATGGACTATTTTCATANGTAAATGGACTCATNNTNATTGNTTGTGACAGATTTGATTAATATTGAGTATGATTAACTNAACCNCAAAGTACTAGTNNNAATAATGAGCGAAACAGATACAGATACAGATAATACTACCGAAACTGACCAAGANTATATCGAGCGTGATAGGGNGCGATTAAAGAAGGTCGGCGCAAAACATGCGGCAACGGTACTCGCGGCTATTACAATCTGGGGCTCTGCAGATTACTGGGCCAACGGTTCTGGATTGCTGCTGGCCGAGATTATCGCTTTACTCAACGCCCTTTTTGTAGGAGTCATTATCGCGTCGATCGCTCACGAGTGGGGACACTTTT
>NZNP01000049.1 GCA_002694945.1 Gammaproteobacteria bacterium | reverse complement strand
GTTAGAGGCGCCCGTCACCGCCAAGTCTCAGCCGGTTCACATGGTGTTTAGCTGGGATGTCCAGCAGGGTAAGACACCCGAATTTTTGGCACTTTGTCAGCAATCTAAAGTTATTCACGAACGACTCGGCGCTAGCGTTGGGATGAACGTTGACGAGCTAGCTAATGTTCACTACGAAATGAGCTTTGAAAGCTGGGCAGCTTATGGTGAGTTTTCACAAAAACTAGCGGCAGACAATGAGTGGCAGAAGTTTTTCACCGCGGCAAACGCGAAACCTACCGCAGAGTTAGTGAAAGTCTGGCGACTTAGCAGGATGTAAGATTTCTACACAAATGAAGGATAATTGTCTCGGAATCTTTTCTTGGGACAATTGTCCGCTCATTCCGCAGCCTTTAACTCTCTATAGCTATCAAACGTGCCTTGACGAAATTCCCGATATAGAAGGCATTACCAGCGCAAGACCGGCAGTATTGATTGCGCATAATATATATTATGTTAAATTATTAAGCTGCTTCAGTGCTCATGATTCACTAAATTAGTCTGTTAGAAGCTCTGGCAAAGCCTTAAACATCCACTGCGTAATCGCTCTATTCACTTGAACTGGTTTTTCTTGGGCTATCCAATGTCCAGCATCGATAATTTGCTCCGTTAGATCGCTACAAAGTTCGCGCATAGGCTCAGCTAAGCGGGAAGTAACGGTCTCACATGTGTAGTCGTATCGAGCAGATAGAAACAACGTTGGTAGATCAATTCGCCGGGCGTTAAGAGCTTTCATGGAATAATCTAAATTGGATTCATGATTCATATACCATGAATTAGGACCAAAAAATCCATTACGACGGAGATAAGTAACGTAAATAGATAGTTCTTCTTGAGTGATTATATTGTCGTCACGAGGAACATCTGGAGCTTCTGTAAGGCCTCCAAACCAACCCTGTTTGCGAACATAAGCAGTCATAGCAGGTTGATTTTGCCCTTCTGGAGATCCGCAGCGAAAAATAGCTCTCAACATGGTGTCTGGATTAGCATCCATCGGCCGAGTCGCACCCTCAAAATTTTCCTCATAATGTCTCATATACTCCCATTGACCCGCAGGGAAATCATTCACTGGATAAACATTTCGATCAACGTATTTGATTACGAATTCGAGGCCCCGCTCAAGACCATAAGGCACACATAGGTTCACAACCCCGTAACACCGGTCCGGATGATGGCTTGCGATACTCCAAACTACCGGGCAACCCCAGTCATGCCCTATCCAAACCGCTTGTTTGACAGAGAGATGGTCAAGTAAGTCCAGCATGTCTTGCACCGATTCTTCTAGGCGATAATCCTCATGTTTTTCATAGACCGAGGAACGACCATAACCACGCATATCCGGCGCGATCGCGTGAAAGCCTAGCCCCGCAAAAAATGGCAACTGGTGTCTCCAACTCAAAGATAATTCAGGCCAGCCATGCAGAAAAATTATAACCGGACCGTCAACTGGACCAGCAGATAGATAAAAACTAGTATGACGTTTGTTGGAATATGTTTTCTCGTCTATGTCCGCACGAGCCATTTTAAACTCCTGAAGTTACCTGCCTGAAAGATTTATTTTTGCAGAAGCATATCTCAACTTGATTTGTACGTACCATAAATGATGATTATGGTTTGATTGCAAGTGTCGCCATCGACGTTGGCATGTAATCGTTCAGAGGAGTAATTTCACTATCCCATTTGTCTTCGTAAAAACCAGCGAGCAATAATCCGGCGTCGGTCTGCCCGCCGATTTGCGTCTGCAGGCTATGGGAAAATTCTAAAGCATCGCCCTCAGCCTGCCTTTTCATGATCTGTTCGTTGCTGAGCTCGTCTAAATTGGAAAATGGTAATGCATAACAGACACTAAGAGGACCGCCCTGGTCAATTTCGTCATGATTAAACATAAAGAAATCTGGATTCATGAAACCACTAAGCAGGCGACCTCCAGACTTTAGAATACGCGCGCAATGTCGCCAGACCGGAACAATTTCCTTGGAGAATACGTTGGAGACAGGATGAAAAATAAGGTCAAAAGTCTCGTCTGAGAATCTTGAAAGGTCAGCCATATCGCCCTGCTCGTAGGCAATTTTTAGCCCTTCTCTCTCTGCTACAAGTTTGTCTTTTGCGAGTTGTTCCGGCGAGTTATCAAAGCTCGTCACTATCCCACCTGCCGCCGCAAATATCGGAACTTGCTGGCCTCCTCCAGACGCCAAGCCCAGCAAAGTTTTATTGCTCATATCACCGAACCAATCTCTCGGCACTAACTTTGTTGGTGTCAGGATCACTTGCCACTCACCTTTTTTTGCAGCAGCAATCTCCTCGCTGCTGACAGGCTGGACCCAGGGACTAATTGCCTGTTTTGACTGATTATCCCATGCAATCTGATTATGCGTAACAACATCAATTTTTTGCACAATAGCTCTTCTTTGAAATTACATACTTTTGTGTATGGAGTGGAAGGGCTCCTCCAGGCCCGACTATCGGGCAGCAGCCTTAACGGTAAAGCCTTCGCAGTTTACAAGATTCGTCCGTCTTGTCAGCCGGAAAATTAAGCGGCCTTCGACTGAAGTGTCTGCTCCACTCGCGCGGTTTTGTCGTGGCTGGCCGCTTCCTGCAGTTATCTTCAGCGGAATCATCGCTATAATGCCGCTATGTGGAGTAACGACACAATCAGTCCAGCTCAGTTCGACGAAGTTTTCATCGATGATATTCCTATGCTTGATGTCAGGGCGCCCATCGAATTCGACAAGGGAGCTTTCCCTGAAGCCGTTAACCTACCAATCCTAAACGATCATGAAAGGCATCAAATCGGTATCCGTTATAAGGCAGCTGGAGGTGAGGCAGCCAGAAGATTAGGACTTCAATTACTGGGTCCTAAAGGTATAGATGCACGGATTTCTGCCTGGCATCAGTACCTAGAGACTAAGAATGAAGCGGTGCTTTATTGTTTTAGAGGTGGTGATCGTTCACGCTTCGCTTGCGATTGGCTCGCCAAAACTGGCGTTGTTGTACCGAGAGTGCTTGGCGGCTACAAGGCACTCCGTAAACATCTACTAGATGTCTATGAGACGCTTCCTCAACTAATTCTGATCTCAGGGAAAACAGGCTGTGGTAAGACATCCTTTCTTAATCACTTTACTAACGCCATTGACCTAGAAAGTATCGCGAATCATCGAGGTAGCGCTTTTGGAGGTCATCTAAGTCCTCAGCCCAGTCAAGTAGACTTCGAGAACGCGGCCGCTATCTCCTTTCTCAAATTACGGCGAGAACCCGAAATCTTGCTGGAGGATGAAGGCCGACTTATTGGTCGTATCAGCATACCTTTGTCGTTACAAAATAGAATGAAAGTGGCACCGGTTCTCGTAATCGAAGAGCCGTTGGACTGCAGAGCGGAACGTATTTTTCAAGAATACATAANNCTGCAATGGGAACAATACGATGTTTATTTCAAAAAGCATCCGGATCTCTATTTTANAGACTATCTTCTTAACGCCTTAGACGCTATAAAAAAACGTCTAGGAGGNGTAGCTCACCGAGAAATACGCCGACAGATGCTAGATGCCTGTCAGCATCATGATCTTACAGATTCGCTGGAGTTGCATCGTCGTTGGATTAAAACCTTATTGGTAGATTACTATGATCCAATGTACGAATATCAAATAGGAAAAAAANCAGATCGAATAAAGGCAAAAGACTCACACGTGGGCCTTATAGAATGGTACAAAAACGCTCAAGCTAACCGATAATGGTTAACGACTCTTCGAGAGGATTCAACTAACAGGCTCTCTCAGACTTTACTTAGCATTCTATAAATAGTCGCCACAACCACATTCTGAGCCTATCATTGCCCGTTAACCATTTCCGCCAACCACAAAATCAAGCCAATAATTACTTTACCTGAGTAAACCAATTTGATTATCAGTAGCTCTTTTCTTGTCCGAGCACTTGCTCGCCGATGAAAGATTTCACCATTTCCTGCGAAACCGGCGCGATCACAGGAATCATGATCTCTCTTAGATAACGCTCGACGTGATATTCCCTCGCGTAGCCCATCCCTCCATGCGTGCGAACTGCCTGCTGNCATGCGGAAAAAGCTGCTTCGGCAGCAAGATATTTAGACGCATTTGCCTCAGCCCCACAGGGTTTACCTTGGTCATATAATGAGGCTGCTTTAAATACCATAAGATTAGCCGCTTCGAGTTCCATCCAGTTTACTGCCATTGGATGTTGTATAGCCTGATTCTTCCCGATAGTGCGCTCAAAGACGACTCGTTCACGCGCATATTGAGCGGCTCGTTCTAGTGCCGCCTGACCAAGCCCAATAGCTTCTGCCGCTATCAGAATTCTTTCTGGATTTAACCCATGCAATAGGCATTTCCAGCCTTCNCCTTCTGCGCCAATACGGTCGGCAACTGGCACAACTAAGTCGTCAATAAAAAGTGCGTTAGAGTCAACAGCTTTGCGCCCCATTTTTTCGATCAACCTAACTTCGATCTGGTCTCTATTAAGGTCAGTAAAGAACAAGGTTAGGCCTTCAGTAGGTTTCTTACACTCTTCAATNGGNGTCGTTCGCACTATAAGTAGGATTTTGGTNGCGGTCTGCGCCGTCGTGGTCCACATCTTTCGACCGTTTACGATGTAGTTATCGCCATCTCTCACAGCTCTAGTTTGTAGTTTAGTAGTATTCAGACCAACATTGGGTTCCGTGACGCCAAAACACGCTCGTTCCTCACCCTTTATAAGNGGAGGCAACATACGTGCTTTNTGCTCATCGGTACCAAAAACTACAATAGGNTTGGGCCCAAAAAGGTTAAGGTGTACTGCAGAAGCGCCACTCATGCCTGCCCCAGAGCGAGCTATAGTATGGGCCAACACGGCCGTTTCAGTGATACCTAGCCCTGATCCCCCGTAATCTTCAGGCATCGCAATACCTAACCACCCTCCGTCAGTTATAGCCCTTACAAATTCCTCCGGGAAAGCGCCATCCGAATCACGCTCGAGCCAGTAACTTTCATCAAACTGAGAACAAATGCGACCAACCGCATCTTTAACCGCGAGCTGCTGTTCGTTAAATTCAAAGTCCATGTCAGAAGCCTAAAACCGAAATATTGAAGCCCATACTAGCGAAATCTGAGACAGAAGACAGGCCTCCAAAGTAGTTGTTAAGCTCTTTATCAACCACTCATCTTGATCAACATTTCCATTATTTATTCAATCTATTACTTACGATAGATGATAATGTCTGTTATCCTGTAAGGTCTTACTGGTTGNTGTTAATGCGTTTTCAAAGTTTTTACTTGTGTGAGCAGTACGGCCGATTTTTCTTTAGCAGTGGAATTAGTAATTCATCCCGGTTTTGACAACGTGACTAAGATCTGATGAAAAACGAATCATGAATATGACTTGGTTAGAAAAAAGAAACATCACAAGAAATGCTCTATTAAAGGCGGTCAGGGCTCTTGTTGCAGAACGTCGGCATGATCATATATCTATTCAGGAAATTACAACTTCGGCAAGCGTAGCTACTGGTACCTTTTATAATTATTTTGATTCAAAGCANGATGTTTTCGTCGCCGCGGCAGANGAAATTAGNACCGAAATAACTTCGGCGCTAGATGATGTTCGTGCGAGCATCAAAGACCCCGCTATGCTCGTTTCANTTACATTGAAGTATTATTTTCAGCAGGCCTGCGAGAATAAGGANTGGCTANCCTTCATCGAATCAGTTGGCCTNGACCAAGTTTTACAGCAACCGTCCGAGCAACGACTGGAGGACATTGAGCGGGGNGTNAAGGCNGGNAGATTCCGGGTTGATGATTATGTTTTTACTCAAAACCTGGTCAGCGGTATGGTTTGCCATGTGACGCGAGAGCTAACAGCGGGCCGTATAGGGCCACGCGGCATTGAATTTGCTATCCGTTCAGTATTGCAAATGCTAGGGTTGCCTGAACTTGTTTCGAAGTCCTTGACTCAGTCACCTCTTCCCCCTGTTGCGGCCTCCAAAAGACATTCTCCCGAGGGAGATAAACGAGAAATAACCAAAATGTCGTTTTATTTTGATAACGACAGAAAAACTGCTGAGAACGTATAACTGTTGANCAATCTCTCGCGGCTGCAAACTGCCAGGAAAGGCTANAGGCCTAANACTAGTTTCGACATAATATTCCGTTGTATTTCGTTTGAACCCGCATAAATGGATACNTTACGNGTATTGAAATAATTGGGTGCAGAAGCGTTTGCAGCCTCTGACCCTATGGGCTCATCGTTTGATCCTGGTGCAGGATTACTAAAAGGGACAACATAATTGCCGGATGCTTCGACCGCGAGTTCCGTTAACTCTTGCTGCAATTCTGTTCCTCGACATTTCAGCAAAGACGACTCTGGCCCGACATTTTTACCCGTTGCCAAAGAACTCAGAATTCGCAGTTCAGTGAACTCCATCGCGGATATAGCAATTTCAGTAGACGCAAGCTTACGATTAAACTCAACATTATTGACCATACTCTTTCCAGTTCCGTCGCTTTCGGCAGCAGCCATACCACGAACCCCCTCCAAAGACGCTTTCAAACCGTGCGAATAAGCGTTACCGCGCTCAAACTCGAGAAGATATTTCGCGTAAGTCCAGCCCTTTCCTTCTTCCCCGATCAGGTTCTCAACAGGCACCCTAACGTCAGTAAAGTGAACCATATTAATTTCCTGAAAACCTTCGGGTGGGTTGTCGATAGTTACAATCGGTTGAACTTCGATGCCAGGGGAATGCATATCAATCAATAGAAAGGAGATACCCTTTTGGGGAATATCTTCGTCGCTAGTNCGGACAAGACAAAAAATCATATCAGCATGCTGGCCAAGTGTGTTCCAGGTCTTNGTTCCGTTAACAATGTAATGATCACCGTCGCGGACGGCTTTGGTCCGAAGGGAAGCAAGATCAGACCCTGAACCAGGCTCGGAATAACCTTGGCACCACCATACTCGACTAGCGAGAATGTCAGGTAAATANCTATCTTTCTGCTCGTCCGTGCCAAATGCCATAATGACTGGTGCNACCATACTCTGCCCGAACGGCAGTATCCCTGGGGTGCCCGCCGCCGACATTTCAAGATCGTAAAGATATCGCTGAGTGGGCGTGAACGCTGGGCCNCCATACTCCTCCGGCCAATTCAAACCAGCCCAACCGCGCTNATAGAGTGCTTGTTGCCAGTATATATGNTCNTCTTTTCGGAGATGCCGCTGCTTTCTCATCTCCTCCGGATAGTTCTCTTTTATCCAATCGCGAACTTCTGNTTGAAATTCAAAATCNTCTTGGCTGAACTCAAGATCCATCGAAAGCTCCTGTAATTGTCGTTATATTTTATCTTATTTGGAGACGACCTACGATGCTTGTCCAATTAAATTCCTACCCACGACCTTTAAAGCCAGTGTTTCCTCAGTCCCTTCAAAAATCGAAAGGACGCGAGCATCCAACCAATATCGTGACGCATGGGTTTCTTCCGCGTAGCCCATACCTCCATGTATCTGCATAGCTTCACGTGTCAACCATTCAGACAATTTGCAGGTAAGTAGTTTAACCAGACTTGAATCTATTGCTCCATCGCCCTCGTCCATCATTCTTCCGACCTTATAGGTAAACTGGCGCGATGCGGCAAGATACATAGCCATCTTGGCAATTTTTACTAATGTTAGTTGATAATCTGCAACGGGCTGACCGAAAACCTTTCGATCACAGGCATATTTCAAAGCATCTTCGAAGCCAGCCTGCATGACACCGCAAGCTCGCGCTGCTGTCTGGATTCGTCCGCCCATAAAACCCCGCATAGTGTAATAAAAACCTTTTCCAATGCCCTGCCCTTCGCCCACCACATGACTCGCTGGCACAAAAAAGTCGTCGAAAAAGAGGCTGAATGAATGCATGCCCCGGTAGCCAACGGTCGGAATAGCTTGCCCCGTCAAACTACCACCACCTTTCTGCTCAAAGCTGAACTCTTCCCCATCGAACGCAGGTTTTTCGACCATAAACAACGTCAATCCCCTGTGCCCCAAGGACGGATCTGGATCCGTGCGAGCAAGGGTCAACAAGACACCTGATTTCCCAGCAAATGTGCTCCAGGTTTTAGAACCATTCAATAGCCAGCCTTGTTGATTTCTTGTGGCCTTAAGGCGCGCGGATGCTACGTCGCTGCCGTAGTCAGGCTCAGTAATAGCAATGCCGCAAAGCGGTTCTCCATCTGCAATACGTGGCAACCAATACCGTTTCTGATCTTCGGTGCCGCCTTCCATTAAGGCTCGCGCCATAATCTCCGGCCGGGTAATCAGGCTGCCCGCTCCACCAAGTGAAGCGCGAGATAATTCTTCGGTCACTACAATCATGCCGAGCGAGTCTTCCTGATTGTCAGGTAATAACCCACCGTAGCGTTCCGGTACGCTCAGGCCAAAACAGCCGAGTTCTCGAACACCTGATAGAATTTCATCAGGGATAATCATGTTGTTACGGTGAATATCCTGCGCCAGTGGTTGCACGACTTCACTCGCAAATTGCCGGAAGGTATCGGCCATCATCAATTTATCTTCGTCTAAACCTCTGTCACCGAGGTCGCCAGCGTTATCGACAACCTGCCGGCCAAGTTGAGCAAGGCTGGTCGCGCTCAACAGGTCGCCGCAGACATCAATCCTAAGCTGATCCATATCTTCCCCAGTGAATCCGTAATCTTCTGGTGCACGTGCCAGGCGGTTGCGAATATTGTGAAGAGTATCGGCGGCAAACGTGCTCGCCAACCTACGTTCGATACCAGCTCTGGGACTTGCATAGTCAAGGAAGTTGCTCGCGCACCGCAATTCGGCAGTTGAAACCGAAAGGTCAGATGTCACTTGCTGATACTCATCGAGCCTAGCCGTGGACAGATGACTAGCCTCTGTACATGCCTCCCTTATAAAATTCAGCGCCTTGTTGAGTAATGCCTGATATTGATTCACCGTATCAACGAGTTGTTCAAACATTTAAAACTTCGTCCTATTTTTCACAATCTGTTGGAAGGACCGGCCATGCAATTCTTCCCGCGTGATACCTGTCTGCAAGACCGCTTCTTCCGTGAAGGCTCCACAATTCATACCATTCACGAAAAAGTTCAGCAGCCCCTGGGCGGACGCAGCATCATCAAATGTGTTGCCAACCATTGATGCTTGGGTGGCTTGGTCAATAAATTTTTTTAATCGGGCTTTNGCATCANNCAAGCCCTGAAGGAANAAATAATANGAGCCTGCGTATCTAATNGGTACTTGCGCNGGNTTGAGATCCCATCCCTGATAGAAGCCCAATTTGAGGCTATGCGAAATATTNNTGAAGTGGATACGCCANGCCTCATGNACGACNCNTNGGTTTTCTGAAANTTGCNCAGTCGTCAGATNTGCCCCNCGATGAACGGGGATTGGCATAATATTNGTGATTCCATCGCAGNGGTTNACANNAGTTCCTACCAGACNGACCTGCATNATTTGCCTAGCNAAGTCAGCAGACGGATGTCGGTGATCCTGATAGTGAGAGGCGATATTGCAACTTGCTGTATAGTCGAACGTACCAAGAATCGCAGACGTTACACGCCCACGTCCCCTGTCAATGAGAGTAGGAATAGCGATGTTGCCCGAAGGTGTTATGAGTGACTGTATAGTTTCTATCATCAACTCTATCCTGATTGAACCAGAGGGAAAACCGCAGCGCTCCTCCATAAGCTCNATACAATCAACTAGAACCGCGACTTGCTCNGTTGACGTTACCTTAGGAAGCGTGACANAGAAGGGTTGCGGTAATGGCAGGCCTGTTTCAGCATAGGTTGTCAGAAAAAGGTCGAGTGTTCGAATCGCGCGACGCTTCGCTTCTTCACTAAGTGCTTTGATACGGATTCCAATAAAAGGGGGNAATAGCCNTTGATNGACNCCCTCAGCTANGNNTNTTGCGGCNCNTNTTGNATGGCCGTCCTCCTCNTCATCTGACCGAACTCCATAACCGTCTTCGAAATCGATTCGCTGGTCTTCAATTGCTTCGGTTTGCAGTTTGAGTAGAACTCTTTCATANACCGCTTTCATTATCGTGAGATCGTCGATTTGCAGGGCNTTAGCAANAGCCTCTGCATTGGGAGCAAAACTTGTAAAATGATTTTGCGCAATTTGGGCAAGTTTCGCCACCACATCTTTCCTAAACAGATGGGCACCTCCATAAAGGGTATGGATCGGCAAGCGTGTGTTGCCTGTACTAGTGTACCGAGATGCGAAAGCCTGGTTGGCGTTATTCAATGTGGCTATGAATCGTTCTAAATCATTACTATTAAGAGACNTTCCCACTTATTTTCCTAGGCAAAAAGGGNTGAATGGTACACCTAAAAGTTATATGGTTCGCTGCCATTTTGTAGGAATTACGGTACGCGAATGTCTTCAGATAAAACCAGGGTGACGGAGGTAAAAGACTACCTTATGGCGCTGCAAGACGAAATTTGTGGAGCCATCGAGAAAGCGGACGGTAAAGCAACATTCAGCCGTGAAGAGATTGAAACAGACAATGGAGGTCTTTCACGGCCCAGGATCATTAACGATGGTGACCATATTGAACGCGGGGCTGTGCAGTTCACTTATAGTGTTGGTGATGCTCTGCCCCCGGCGGCGAGTGAAAGAAACCCACACCTTGCGGGCATGGGGTTTGAAGCAATCTCTATCTCAATGATAGTGCATCCCCATAACCCTTATGCTCCGACTTTCCACGCAAATTTACGATTTTTCCTCGTTAACGAGAATCACTGGCACTTTGGAGGAGGCTTCGACCTGACGCCCTTCTATCCCTACCCTGAGGACGTGCTGCATTGGCACAGGCAGGCAAAAAGTGCCTGCGAACCTTTTGGGCCTAAAATTTACCCGACTTTTAAAAGCTGGTGCGATGACTATTTTTTTCTNTCCCACAGGCAGGAAACTAGAGGGGTTGGAGGTTTGTTTTTTGACGACTGGAACGAGGGAGGCTTCAACACTTGTTTCNATCTTACTCGAAGTATAGGACAACATATCCAACCGGCCTACCTACCGATCCTGGAAAGAAGGAAAACACAACCCTACGGTGAGAGAGAACGTGACTTTCAGCTCTATCGTAGGGGCCGGTATGCAGAGTTTAACCTCGCTATTGACAGGGGAACGAAATACGGTNTGCAGTCGGGACGTCGGATCGAGTCAGTTCTGGCAAGCATGCCTCCCGTAGCAACCTGGCGTTATAATTGGCAGCCCGAACC
Source organism: Gammaproteobacteria bacterium (assembly GCA_002694945.1). GTDB lineage: Bacteria > Pseudomonadota > Gammaproteobacteria > Pseudomonadales > Azotimanducaceae > UBA9659. Next base: position 12,980 of record NZNP01000049.1, on the reverse strand, counting down.
GGGATCGGCGGAAGCAGTTTTGTACGAGGACTATCTAAGAGCCAGGGACTGGCTGAATGAACTTGTTTAGAATTAACATTTAATATGATACATATCTTATTGTTTTAAATGCTAATAAGTAGCAAATTACCTGATGTAGGAACAACGATTTTTTCGGTCATGTCCAAGATGGCTGCAGATCACGGCGCTATAAATTTGTCCCAGGGTTATCCTGATTTCTCTGTTCCAGAGGCTCTTCTGGAAAGACTAAATCATTATGCAGAGTCAGGTTACAANCAGTATCCNCCTATGCANGGTATTTCCTATCTACGAGAACAAATTACCCAAAAAGTTGCNGCTTGCTACCACGCCATCTATGACTCAGAAACTGAAGTTACTNTNGTCTCTGGCGCCACCGAAGGCTTGTTTGTTGCGATTCAGTCAGTTGTTCGGCCCAATGACGAAATTATTGTCTTTGATCCAGCTTACGACGCNTACGATCCTGCAATTCGNTTGGCGGGTGGTAAGGCTGTACANCTGCAATTAGCTNCTCCATCCTTTGAGATTGACTGGCAGAAGGTCGCCGATGCTATTACCCCAAGAACACGGGCAATAATAATCAATTCTCCACACAATCCGACTGGGGCGGTAATTACGGCGGATGACCTAAAGCAACTGGAGCGGCTAATCGAATCCACACCCATTTACATAATCTCAGATGAGGTTTACGAGCATATGACCTTCGATGGAAGAGCTCATCAGAGCCTTAGTCGTCATAGCGCCCTCAGAGAACGTGCCTTTGTCATCTCATCATTCGGCAAAACTTATCACGCAACCGGCTGGAAAGTGGGCTATTGTTTGGCCCCAGAGGCATTAAGTCTGGAATTCAGAAAGATACATCAATTCGTCACGTTTACTACACATACGCCCAGCCAGTGGGCGATAGCAGATTTCCTCGAAAACTGCCCTGAACATCACGAAAAATTATCCGCTTTTTATGAAAAAAAAAGAGACCTGTTTATTGACGCGATAGCTGACCTCGGGTTTTCACTATCTCCCAGCGGCGGGACATATTTCCAACTTGCGGGATACGACGAACTTTCCAAGGAGCCGGATCAATCCTTCGTCAACGCCCTGACAAAAGAGGCAGGTGTTGCAGCCATCCCTATCTCGGTCTTTTATGAATCACCACCAGAGCAAAATTTTATTCGATTCTGCTTCGCCAAAGAAGATAAGACCCTTCTACAGGCGGCAGAAAAGCTTCGCAAGTACTTTTCATGACTCGTTTCTATCTGATTCAGAGTGATGTTGCCTGGGAGCAACCGGAAGCAAATAAACAGCACTTCGCTGAGTGTATAGCCTATTGCACAGATGGTGTGATTGTTTTACCCGAAATGTTTTCAACNGGGTTCTCNATGGCGTCATCGAGATTAGCAGAATCGATGACAGGCGANACTCTGAANTGGATGAAAAACCAGGCTAACGCTNTAAATTCAGTCCTATGTGGCAGNTTAATTGTGAGCGAAGCGACGCATTACTNTAATCGCTTTCTNTGGGTAGAACCCGGGGGCCACATAATCCATTACGATAAGCGGCATCTATTTCGGATGGCAGGAGAACACAAACACTATAAACNAGGCCAGCAGAGGGTNACATTTCAGTCTAATGANCTTCGGATACTCCCTCAGGTCTGTTACGACCTTAGGTTTCCGGCATTTAGTCGCAACAGAGATGATTATGACGTCATGCTCTTGGTCGCTAACTGGCCCTCGGCAAGACGAGAGCAATGGCTGACTCTTCTAAAAGCAAGAGCTATAGAAAATCAAGCGTACGTCGTTGCTGTTAATCGGCTTGGCGTAGACGGCAATAACATAAGCTACGCNGGTGATTCCTGCGTCATAAATTTTCGTGGAGAAGTTATCCTCGATCTGGGTCAGAAAGACGAGATTGGTGACTGCGAGCTCGAGCNCACTCACCTGCAAAAATTTCGGCACGACTTTCCGGCACATCTAGACGCTGATAGTTTTGATATCTTATTCGANATGTAACCGTTCAAATCATTCAAGTTCACAACATCTTTGAATAGACAATAGACTCGCTACACCAAGCTACAGTGCCTATAATTAAGGAATCGGCATAGGAGGAGACTCATTGCTTTATTATCTTAGCCAGATACTGGCGGAAATAGCGGGTCCGTTCAGACTGTTTTCTTCATATATCTTCCTGGCTGGACTGGGAACCGCTCTTGGCGCGTTANTTACTTGGTGGTTATTACCACGCTTTTGGCATCGACTTCCTAAAGACAGAGGAAGAGAATTCGCTGTTGATGCTGCAAAGAGTATCGGCAAACCGATGTCGGCCGGNATTATTTTCATTCCAATTTTCNGTGTTCTAACNCTTCTAGTCGTTCCATTTGACTGGCAATTTGTTGGCATCATCATGTGTATTCTTATGGCCATGCTGGTTGGGTTCCTTGACGATCAGTCTGAAGGAGGCTGGAGCGAGTATCGGCTTGCATCGCTCGACTTTCTACTTGCTTTCGCAGCCTCCATCATGATCTGCGGATTAGACCCGTTCACTATTTGGCTTCCACTCTATAAGGACCCAATTGTGGTTTCTCCCGTCATTTTTATAGCTGGTGCAACCCCCTTGATCTGGGTATCAATCAACGCAACCAATTGCACAGATGGAGTCGACGGCTTATCTGCCAGCCTTTCGAGTATGGCTATCCTTTTCCTTGGAGCAATTCTTTATGGCATCGTTGGACATGATCCTATAGCTAGCTATCTACTTGTACCACATTATAGTCAGGGTGCAGATTGGGCTATCATGGCATTCGTAATGGTCGGCTGCCTCACTGGATACCTTTGGTACAATAGCTATCCTAGCGCTGTTCTGATGGGTGATTCTGGCTCTAGGCCAATTGGGCTGCTTCTCGGCGTCCTTGTCCTGGCTTCTGGCAATCCGTTTTTGATTCTGGTCGTAGCGTTCGTTGTTCTTGTGAACGGTGCAACGGGACTAATCAAAGTAGCTTTACTGAGATTTTTTAAAATCGGTATATTCAATCAGGTCAGATATCCTCTACATGACCACGTGCGACTGAACATGGGCTGGTCAAACACCCAGGTTCTCGTCAGATTCATGCTCCTTCAAGCAGTCGGCACGCCCATTCTTCTAGTTTTATTGCTCAAGATTAGGTAACGATGCTTCTCCCAAATGAAAAATATCTATCTTTGCGTACCTTTCGAAAAAGTGGGGCTGGTGTTGATACGCCCGTCTGGTTTGCTTCCGACTACAATAAAAAACTCTATATCTTCAGTGCTGGCAATGCGGGAAAGATAAAGAGATTACGCAACTCGAGTAAGTCTGAAGTGACTCGCTGTGATTTCAAAGGAGGTTCTTTAGGAAAATGGCTTAATTGCCAAGCATTCCTCGTCGAGGATCCTGCAGAAGCAGAGCGAGCTCACAGTCTGTTGATCAGTAAATATGGTTGGAGCATGCTTTTAACCGACATCCTTTCCAAAATCACGGGTCGCTTTCCGCGCCGCATTTATATAAGAGTTGAACTTTGAAATTTGACTTCGATTTACACAGATGATTGGATTTGCTTTCAACCGTCGTTCGGATTAATGAGAGATGTCAGAACATGATCTTCCCAGTGTCCATTTATCTTCAAATATTCTTTCGCGTATCCCTCTTTTTCGAAACCAAGTTTCTGCAATAAACGACCACTGCGGTCGTTGTGTGGCAAATATCCTGCCATAATTCTATGGAGCCCGAGTTGATCAAACATATATCGATTAGTCATTTGCAGCGCCTCATACATTAGACCTTTTCCCTGATGTTTTTCTGCCATGGCATAGCCCAGGTGGCAAGATTGAAAAGTTCCGCGAACAATACTCGTATAATTGCACACGCCAAGTAACTCGTCCTCTCCGAGGGTAAGAAGGCAGAGATTTATGCTGCTCCCTTCGCGAAAATTGCGAAGGGAGAGTCTTAGATTTATTTGCCAAAAACTTTCGGTAAAAAAATCAGGATTCCTCTTCGGCTCCCAAGGCTCAAGATAATATCTATTTTCGGTACGGAATCTTGTCATCAAACCTGCTTCATTCGGTTCAAGGTGTCTAATAATTAACCTCTGTCCTTCGAGACGCGGCAGTTTATTCTTATTTAAGCGCATTATCTTAAAAGTCCCACTTTACTACCGCGGCAAGAAAATCCTCATAGCTGACATCATCGCCCAAATCGATCGGATTCTCCGAGATAATTCTGATGTTTGAAAATCGTCGGTCAGCAACTTGAAGAATTATTCCTTGAGGGGTGCTTTCAGAGCAAAGACAAAACGCTGCGGGACCTACCTGATCTGGTCGACCTTTTCTGTTTGAATCATGCAAACCTTCCTTTGTTCGCAAAAATGCGTCGGGAGCAAGGATATTTATTCTGTTGCATTTAGGCTCTCTCTCTANCGCATGCGAACGCCCGTACCCGCTACCAGTTCCTGTAACCACAACGAATTTGCCATCGAAATCAGTCATCAGTTTTCACGGACCATAATGGCATATTCCACATCCGATAAACTCTCCCGGAACCGCTCAACTTCAAAGAAATCGAAGCGCCGATATAGCCTAATGGCTCTCTCATTGAAAGTCGCGACGGTGAGACGCCTCTTAGCCGGCACGAAGGATTCGCAGTGAAGCATGATCGACCGAAAAAAAGCAGTTCCCCGCCCCTGCCCAGTCAGTTCTGGTTTCATGCCTAAGCCAATGTCTAGTGCCGGCTCGGAATAGTTACCACCAGGTACTCGGCCATCTATACCAAAAGAACAGAATCCAATGAAACCTAAGTTTTCTTGTACAACAGCATGAAAATTTAAAGCCGGATCAAGAAACTGCGCGATTAAAAGATCCTGACTATTACTCTGAGGTGGATCATAGAATTGGTAAGGAAAGGAGTATCGCCAGCTNAGAATGTCTCTTGCATCGCCTTCCTGCAATGGCCGAACGTTGTAAATATTGCGTTCCATTATTAGTCCTACCAGATGCAGCTCTCATTGAATNATCTCTGTTTGTCTCANCNAGATCAACTGNGATAAAACATTCCTAGAAGCGAGGATTCAANGAAACAAAATGTAGACTACGATCCAACCACCAACAAATTACTTCCGTCAAAAAATCCCTGCCTCGAGACCAGCCGCCATCGCCATCCCGAGTTCGGCGCAACCACTCAGATCGGCGTCACTGAGGTCGCCGACGATCAACACAGGCTCCTGGACTTCACGAAATTTATATCCGTTACATATACGTCTAATAGAAGCCACTGCCCCGGCTCCATCATTACCAGCACCGACAAAAATACAATAAGGCTTACCATCAACCTGTCCTTCAACTTCATAGAAAGTGCGATCAAAAAAATCCTTTAGTGCTCCTGACATATAACCGAAGTTTTCCGGTGTACCAAAAATAATCCCATCAGCCCAAAGCAGGTCATGCTTGTCGCCACTGGCNGCGGTCTTGAATCGATAGTCAACTTCAAAACCCGNATGACTAGCTCCTTGCTTGACAGCCTCAGCCATTGCACCGTTTTTCCCCGTTTTNCTATGGTAAACGATCAAAAGATGTTTNTTCATTAGTTCAAGACTTCCTGCGATACAACAATCGTATGGTGTCGAGNCCTATGAAGCGATAGTCAGGAACCTCTAGGTTCCGCTTCGCTGCACCCCCGCGACGTACCCGACCAGCGCCATCAAAAGTGCTCTGATGACAAGGACACTCAAAACCGCCCTCGACATCAGGGAGCACCTCGCAACCCAGATGAGTACAAGTCGAAAAAGCCAGGAAGTATTTTGGACGAGCAGAACGCGACGGTCCTGACGCAAAATCGGGCTGAATTGAAGCAATCGACTCCGGATCAAGGAGCCCACCGACATTAAATTGCTCCAACGCAATGACCTCCTCTTGCGTACGCGCCCTGATAATGACAGATCGACCGAGCCAGCTCACNGTTGTGCTTGAGCCAGGCATTAGTCCGGTAATGTCGACGTCTTTATAAATCTCNCCTAAATTTGCGGGGAACAGGGATCTAATGAACGGNATGCTTAATCCCNCAGTTGCTACAGCGCTAAAGCCATATACAAACTTCATCAAAAAAGAGCGACGATCACGCANAACTGNCCGCTCNTCNNTTACTAATCTGCACCCAAGTAANTACAATTTGACTGTTCACTAAAATCTTNNCCGATTTTGCACNATTCGTTGATNCGCTCATAGCCNATAAACCGTCTCCGCAGTCTCTTTAAAGAGTAGGTCCTTCTCNTTCTCTGTCCTGTTTTGCGCGATCTTCTTAAATGCATTCCAAAGCACCCCGTAAGAGACTGAGTCCTTATCGACTGGAAAGTTACTCTCAAACATACATCGCTCCGCCCCAAACTGGTCAATGCAAAACTCATAATAGAGTCCTGTACGGTTCACTAACTCGTCAGACGTGGGCGGTCGATCCCGGAGATGCCAGTCGAAACCGTTTCGTTTCATATTGATACCCCCCAATTTGAAAGTGACATTTTTACAACCTGTCAAGGCCGGTATTTCATCTCGCCATTGCCTGAATACATCATCGAGCTTACCGGTGAAGGGACCAATTCCAATGGGCCCTGCAAAGTGATCGAGAATGATAGAGATATGCGGATGATTTTGCGCGAGCTGAACCACATCTTGTATCTGAGTGTGATAGCACCATGCATCGAAACTCAACCCCATGTCTCCCAACACGCTGAATCCTGCCTGAAAATCGTCTTGAAGGAATTGGTGCTCAACAGGATTTGAGTGAGAGTTATTTATATCGTGGCTGCTGTGCCAACCTCCGGTATGTCGGATACCTTTAAACCGATTTGGTGACGCGGCCACATGAGCCTCAAGCACCGGCCTGACTTGATGGCCGAGTGTAAGATCAGCAAAGCTAACAATACCTGCCGCTAATCGGCAATCCCCATAGTGTCCAGAACTGCTCATGGCCGCTATGCCCTGAACAAACTCAGTCTCGCCAACGGGAGCGAATTTATAGTCAAGATCTACATTGTACATTGCGCCACATTCCACAAAGACAGTGCTAACAATCCTATGCCCGGTCTGGATATCTGCGAGCATCTCATGAAGCAGATAACTAGAGTCTCGTCTTTCCCATAAATGGTGATGTGGATCGCAGATAGGTCTTTCCGGTTCAATGGCTTCTTCTTGAACCTGGCTGAGCCAGTCTAGGTTAGTCATCGACTTTACCTCTAGGAGGGAATTTATTGTACTTTGTAAATCCGATAAAACGGACGTAGTAAAAGTATATGGCAAAAGCGTTTAAAGTGCTGGCGATAGACGATGCAACTATTTACGCAGCGCCTCTAGAGTAAAGCTTGACCAAAGGGAAGACGTTGTTGCGACCCTTACTTACTAAGAGAACCTCTATTACGTCAAGAGATCGACGGGCACATAGCCTCAGCAGGTCACCCTTTTGTGATCTCGCTTCGACAGGGAAAGCACAAGTATTCGAGAACGCTATATTCCCTACCCCTTTGATTTTCTGTAAGGCCAAAGTGAATTGAAAAAAGACCGGATTTATAACTTAGGAGCGACTAATGTTAACTACCACTCACCAATATTCTCCATTGATGCCCAGGGCTCTGCTTTAGGCAGTGGTTGCCCTGACTGCAGCAATTCAATAGAAACGTTGTCTGGAGAACGAACAAAAGCCATTCTTCCGTCACGCGGGGGTCTGTTTATGATTACCCCTCCGTCCATGAGACGCTGACAAGTGGCATAAATATCATCAACAGCATACGCTAAGTGACCGAAGTTACGACTTNAATCGCCTAAATCATCTCCATCCCAATTATAGGTTAGTTCGACCTGGGAAGATTCGTCACCAGGTGCAGANAGAAAAACCAANGAAAAACGNCCCTCTTCACTATCGTGCCGTGCATTTTCTACAAGCCCAAGCTTGCTNCAGTAAAAGTCCAGAGAAGCTTCAATGTCCGAGACCCGAACCATGGTGTGAAGGTATTTCATTCTTCCTCCAACTCTACGANTTTATTAGGCTGATCATAGCTCAGTTGTGAATGTGGGTTTGCGTCCTTTTCAACAAAGACCGGTGATGTGTAGGCATAGCTACCATTACTCAAGGTTACCCTAACATAATAGTGATCACCTAATTTTGGCGGTGTACTGTCCACAAACTGATGAGACAGGGTCTTCTCGCCTGGCAACAAAGCCGGACCGANCTCTACATAATCCCAATATCCACCTGCATCNAATTTTCGGATGGACCCCTGCTTAAGGCCTTCTAATGGGATAAGGAAATGTTGCGCAGCNACTGACTGAGGAAAGCGNTCAACGGGTATCCAAGCTGCATCTTCAACGATAGAAGCTAAGCCGATTTCAAGTACAGTATCAGGTGTCGGTGTCGCCAACGTAAATTTCATTTTTCTACTCCCGCCATGTAGACGAGTAAAAAAATCGAAACGGTTGTTACCGGCTCGACGCAGCTGCCAATCCTCACTAGTAAAGACGATTGGATCTATCGTTGAACCTTTNGTGGCTAGGTAACCTATCCAGTCACGTCTATTGCGTGGTTTGCTTTCTAANCCGCTGTAGGGCTTGTTCTCGGAGGCGAGGCGCAGAGTAAATTGATTCTCGGTGTTATAACCTGTGACGTGCTCTGTAAGCAGTTCGCCATTCTTATAAAACTCAAGACTTTCAACCGGGTTTGAAGCGACAACCTCTAATGACAGCTCCCGTGATTCAGTCATAGAAAGAGCATAAGGATTCATTAATAGGAGAATCTTTTCACCTACGCTGACAAAAGTCCGACCTGCTGCCAATGAATGCAGCCAGTACTCACCCTCTGGATTCGTTAGCCCTGTATAGANCGGGGTTTCTTTCTNTAACTCTTGAAAGGTATGGTTATAACTTGTGTAACCAACCCGAAAACCCCGATTGGCTGCGGCTATACCATACCAGCGATAGTCTGAATCAGGCCCAGCAGTCTGAACTAGATGTAAGTTTTCTGGATCAAAATAACGCAAGTCCGTCGGAANCTCGGCCAGAGCCATACCTAANTGTACCCCCATCTGATCATTAATCTGNAAACCATGCCGTTCANTATGGAAACCCATTACNTTATTTGAATCATTTCNAGTTTCTATCGATTGGCCGATTACAATTGATTTATCAAAGATACCTAGATGAGACCGGGCTAGTTGTTTACTGACATGTGTACCGCCCGACTGAACAGTATGATCACCGATACTCAGCCATAGGACGTCAATGCTAGACGGCTTAACACGAATCGGATTACTTGTACCACGAAGTCCTCCACCTCCGGTCCTAATCTCCAAACTGTATATACCAGGAAATTTAAATTGAATGCCAGGCAATATACTGTAGGCTTTCGAAACATCNACTCGATTACGAAACTGTCCATTTACAAGAAGGTCCAACGAAAGCCTTCGATCATCGATCAGATTTCCATATTTATCTTCCAGCCGAAGGCGAAGATTAATATCCTCCCCAGGCGCGGTAAGACTGTTTCCAATAAGGTTTAATCTCTCGAGAGCCCCTGCACGGATCATAGGACTACTGCCAGTTAACGACAAAAATTCTCGCTCACCAGCAAAACGAACCATAGGTTCGAGGAACAGGCGCTGGCCTGCCTTGTCAGGCAATTGCAGATTATTGATACTGAATTCCAAACGGGTACCGGCTGGAATATTACCTTTTGTCAGTTCGACCGCCGTTCTAGGCAAAATAATATCTGCGTCAAGTGCGGTGCTCGAGAGCATGACATCACGCGCCACAAAATTTCCTACCCCTCTGTTCTGATCAAAGTCCAGATATGTAGATTGCGCGTTGGCCCTCACCTGGACGTTCAAGGGATATCGAGGGTGCCCCCTGAACGCAATTACGGCTCCGGACGACAAGTCGACGTTGAAACTAATCGCGACGGTAATATCAACAACAGATCCAGCCAATGGTTCTGAGTTTTGAATTTGTACTTCAAATTTACCGGGGACGCTTCTAGGGACAGCGCCTTCTTCAACTTGTGAGGTTCGTTCTTCACTGACCCTAAAATTTGACGGGGAAAGCTGAATGGCTTGAGCTTTATTCTGACTTTCGCCAGCCTGCAGATGACCAAATGTCATAAAAGTAAATGCAAGCCAGAGGGGCAGCCAAAAATGACCGCATCTAACTAAGGGTATATATCGGCTCTGAAGAACCGGGACCGCCGAAATGTTCTGGTCTAATGAATCGCCAGCTAACAAATTAGTATTACCCTGAGACATCAAAACAACTCTATGAGTATACTTTATTCAGTCTTAAGACTCGCTGAAAATCAGCTTAGCATCTATTCATGAAAGATTGGGGTAAAGAAGAGGACAGCGATCGATGGAGCGACAGCTGTCCCCTCTGGACATCGGGCTTACTGGTAGTTGGCCAGTTCAGCGCGGGCGATAACGCGCCTATGAACCTCGTCAGGCCCGTCTGCGATCCGCAAAGTTCGCTGACCTATCCACATTTGGGCTAGTGGCGTATCCTGCGAGACGCCGAGGGCGCCATGGATCTGAATGGCCCTGTCTATGACCTTCAAAGCCATATTTGGGACGGCAACTTTTATCGCAGAAATGTACTTGCGAGCTTCCTTGTTACCCAAGGTATCCATCATGTGCGCAGCACGCAGAACTGCCAGACGGCACATATCCAGTTCAATTCTAGAATCAGCGATGACGTCNTAATTACCGCCCAATTCAGCCAATGGTTTACCAAACGCTGTTCTATTGAGTGCTCGCCGGCACAGAAGCTCAAGAGCTCGTTCTGCNACGCCAATAGAACGCATGCAATGGTGAATTCGACCTGGACCTAATCGACCTTGAGATATCTCAAAACCACGCCCTTCACCCAAAATAATGTTTTCTTTCGGAACACGGCAGTTATCAAATTTNATATGCATATGGCCGTGCGGAGCCTGATCATGACCAAACACAGACATGGGCCTGAGAATGTTTACTCCTGGTGTCTCTCTCGGTACAAGAATCTGAGACTGGCGCAGATGCTTCGGCGCATCTGGATTAGTCTGAACCATGACTATCATGATTTTACAACGTGAGTCACCAGCTCCCGANGCATAGTGCTTTTCACCNTTGATAACCCATTCATCGCCCTCCAACTTTGCTTGAGTGCAGATATTCGTTGCGTCTGAGGATGCGACACCNGGTTCNGTCATAGCAAAAGCGGAGCGGATTTTACCTTGCAGTAGAGGCTCAAGCCATTCTTTCTTCTGCTCTTCCGTTCCGAATCTTTCTATGACTTCCATATTGCCGGTGTCAGGTGCAGCACAATTAAAGACTTCTGATGCCATCGGGTTGCGGGCCATCACCTCNGCAAGATGAGCATATTCTAAATTGGAAACNCCAGCTCCTCCGAGACTATCAGGCAGGAAAAAATTCCAAAGACCTGCTTCTCGCGCTTCATCTTTCAAGCTGTCCAGTATTTCTAGTTGGCGGTCTGATAACGACCATTCGTCATCAGGGTTTATCGAGGTATGAAATTCCTCGGTTACCGGATCTATCTTCGTTTTNACGAANTCNTCTATTTTGTCTCTGACCGGAATCAATCTTTCNGGGATGTCTAAATCCATCATAGGCAGAACCTCAATTTACATTATCTTCAGAGTCACTAGCGAATAAAATCGAGTGACCGCTTAGGATAATACTACAGTGATGACAACACAAAAGGACGCAAATGCAGCACACTTATGCGNAGCAATCGCGAGGGTCAATTAACCACCAATAAATTTCATTACGGTTACTTCACCTTGAAAGGCGAGTTTCTTGTCACCAAGCGCATTTACGAGTAAACCTTGGAGCTTTGGCAACGCCAGGTAAGAAGGCAATTCAAGTAATTCGCCTATAGCGTAACGAGAAGCATTAGAGAGACATCCGTAAAGATAACCATCGGAGGAAAGTCGAAGGCGCGTGCAAGTTCGGCAAAAGGGTTCACTTTCGTTCGCTATGATTCCGAAGTTACCGTGATCAGGAATTTGGAAACGCGCCGCTGTCGAATCATAAGGAGCTTCTGTTCTGCTGAACTCGAACTCTCGGCCTATTTCATCGAGTAAGGCTTCCATTGAAACGAAGTCCGTCTGGAAAGCATTATTACCCTGCAAATGACCCATCCGCATAAGCTCGATAAATCGGAGTTCAATATCACGATCAAGACAATAGCGGAGCATAGGTACAACCTCAGAGAGGTTCTCAGACCGCATTGGGACCATATTAATTTTAAGCTTAAGCCCCAGNTCCAGCATCGCNTCAACGCCATCCAGAACCGTCTTTAGATCACCGCCACGCGCAATATGTTTAAATTTCAGGGGATTNAGAGTGTCGAGAGAAATATTCATGCGACGCAGGCCCGACTGCGCAATCACATCTCGCTTACTTAATAGAAGCTGACCATTTGTCGTCAAGCTAACATCACTAAGTCCCAGCTCCATGACCTCAAGCAGAAACTGATCAAACTTCGGTGTTACTAAAGGCTCCCCTCCTGTAATTCTAACTTTATCGATGCCTGTTGCCTGATGTAATAAGCTAACAGCGTGAATAAGTTCTTTCGCTGATAATTCATTTTGCGCTTTCATGAGTCGTTTGCCGTTTGGCACGCAATATGTACAGGCATAATTACAGGCTGCCGTAAGACTAACTCGCAGATTGCTAAATTTTCTTCCCAACCTATCGACAATCATTAATCTTTACCGCTAATCAGATGCCAGGGTGTTATTAACATATATTTCCTCATCCCTTCTCCGCGTCCCTGTAAATCACTGGAAAGTCCGAACACGCAGGGACTTACCATTCTATAGTTTTTTTGCGATTCCTTCTCCTGAAATCTTGAAAAGACCTCAGTAACGGTTGAGACACGTTTTTGACTTNTATACNGGNGTCACTTTTTACGCAGACTCCTGAACTT
>NZNP01000048.1 GCA_002694945.1 Gammaproteobacteria bacterium | reverse complement strand
ACGGCGAAAACGATGCGCGAGGCACCTTAGGTCAGTAGGGGTTAGATGGTGAAATATGCCAGGATTCTAGCCGCCGCACGGTTACCGAATTTCCACTGGCAAACACCCGCACCTGCGTGCTGTCCGATCGTTCCGGATAGATACGGCGCATGATGGCCTGCCGGTTGTTTGCAAATACCTCGACCACTGACCTGTCGATGAAAATCCTGAGTTGCAGTCTTTCACCGGCTGTCAGTTTCAGCGGTGCTGATTCGACATGTTTGGGCGATTTCTCCGGCCCGGAGTTGTTAGTGTCAACCTTTAGAGCGTTATCGCCGGGGTTGTAGGAGATCACCGTTTGCTCTTGACCATCCGGGGAGCAACAGATTTTGATGCCGTATTCTGCGGCTGAAGAGTTCTCAAACTCCATTTTGATTTCGAGGCTGTTGCCGTTGACGTCATCTAGGATAATTTCAGAGTCGCTTTGGACCTCAATGTTCTCCTGGTGCTTCGGGCGGTACCTGAGTCGCTCGATTTCTTCCGGGACGTCCATTCTCATCTCGCCGTTCTCGAGCCAGAGAACCCGCGGCAGGCTCATCGTGCCGGACCAGCCCTGTTCCAGGCGGACGGCAAATTCGCGAAAATCGAGCAGCCAGGCCCACATGATGCGACGACCCTGGTCATCCAGCACGCTTTCGGGGGCAAAGAAGGTGTTGTCGACCCAGCTCATTTGGGCATGTGATTCAGGGTAAAACTGTTCGTTTTTCCATTCTCCAATATAGTAGCGGCAACCCATGCGGTGGCTGATACAGAGCAGGACATCTTTGTCATCAAGCTTGAACAAATCCGCGCAGGAAACATCCTCATCAGGTGCCACACCGTCAACGCCGTGCGCAAATAGGTCACCAACATAGTGCCAGGGTTCATCCAGACTGGTCGATTTGGCAATCGCCGGATGTTCGCCACCAAAAATCGCGTAATAGGTATTGCCGTCATACCAACCGAAAGGATCCCAAGATCGGTACTTGCCATCATGCTCATCACCTTCCNNGNTNTCTGGTGTGATNGGGTTNGAGTNCAGTTTGCTCCCACTCGTTCAGCTCGTCGTCAAGNGCNACCGCCATGGCNTTGCCNTGGTCAACCTGGTGGTAACACATGGTGGGGATNCCNTCCTNGTTGAGNAAGCAGTTNCCNCTGTACATGCCTTCGAGAAGNCCNGTNGGATGATGGCGCCAATGNAAAAGGTCNGTGCTNGAGACNTGGCCCCANTGATCAGACTTTATGCCGGATCTTGTATCCTGGAAGATGTAGAACAGGTGGTAACGTCCCTGCCAGAAAATTGCGCCGTTAGGGTCAAAAGGGATCGCGACCCCTTCTGGTACCGTAAAGTGATAGCCGGGTCGCCAGGGATCGGTGAGTAACTGCTCCCGGTGACTTCGAACCGTCATGGCGAGCTGGTCAATCGCATCTTTCATCGCTTGGGTTTTTTCATCCATGGGAAAGGGTTCCCAATTGACCGTCTGGGTGAAGATCAGCCGCCAGACATCATCTTGCTCTTTTCGGAGCTTGTAGCTGTAGGTGATCCGACCTTTTTCAGTGTCAATGACAACGGGTCCGAAGGTGGCATGTTCTCCATCCACAATGGTTTCCGCGGCATCGAGATTGATTTGTATGTCTGCCTGCATGGCACCCGTTGTGAATTCCAGATGGCCATCTCTGAGAGAGTCTTTGCTAAAACCTTTGCTGTCCCTCCAGTCTTCAGAATACGAGGCGATAACCGTGTCGACGTCGCCTTCAATCCTGGCGGTGACGTGNGCCTGCATGGCGGCCAGTACTTCGGTCTCACGTGTCAATGGACTCACTCCAAAATTCTATGCTCAGAATTTAACCCGCGCAGGGAATGAGAGTGTAGTTCANGGAATTGGTTGTCCCCCAAATTATGGGGTAGGTCCAACCAGGGTTTTATGAACTTCATCTTGTTCGGTGAAGCGTGTAAGTTTAGCCTGCGGCTAGATTCGTTGTATGCCGAAGGTTGCAGTTGGAAACAGAGCCAGTCAGTCGATCCCATCAACTTGCTGATGCCGTCCCTTTTTATGGTGAAGGCGACGCAATACCGGCGAACCGTGATCTTTCAGCCGAAGATGATGCCAGTGGTTTCCTTGCGGTGATNCACCTCTTCATNCGCAGTTGGCCCTATATCGCGCCTCAAGTCCTTGGCCGCTGGTGGCTGCCAGGCCAGGGCAGTGAAGATCGAGTGGCTGAGCTACTTGGCGGGCGTGGATTCAGTTTTGCGTACATGCCTTTTGTAGTGACATTGCTTGCCATTCTGGTGCCTTACACCGGGCTGATTACATTGAACGAGGGATACCCATTCAATCTCCTGCACACTTTGGTTGCTATTATCGTTGTCAGCGCGTGGCCGTTGCCTTTTTTCGAAGGCAGGGTACAGGTCATTTCCCTACTCTCATTACTGACGGCGGCACTGCTTGCCAATATGGTGTCGGTCGTTCTGATCGAAGATGAAGGCTACAACATCTACACAGGTCTGGTTACGGTTGTCTGCCTGCTCGGCTGGTTCGTTCAGATTGGGTATAACGCACAAGGACTTAAGTACCGTGTGCGAGTCGGGACACACCTGATCTACTATCCGNCACTGCAGTTGATCAAGGGACTGGGTTTCATGTTGGTCACATTACTAGTCGCGGAGATCATTAATCAGTCGGTATTGCAGAACGAGCCTTTGATGCCCGGNTTGTCAGCAATGATAGGCTATACGGAGATGTCGAGNGAGGTTACGGAGACCCTGACAGAGGCCGATCGCATGGAGTTGCGTTGGGTGCCGGTGCAAGTTGAGTTTCTCTGGTTCCTGATCCTNATACCGCTTGAGGTCTTCATGCTCTGGTACGTGGTATGGATCTTCCAAAGAGTTAATCATGATCTGCGATTGGCCCTGGTTGATCGTTGGCACCGACTCTCTTTGCGTCATCACGTGGACCATCGCGTCGGGGATTCCATATGGCGAATACAAGCCGACTCTGAAACGGTAATTTCTGTCGTTAAAGCTACTCTGGAACTGCTTGTCCTGCTGGCTAACGTGATTGGAGCCCTGGCTTTCATCTCAATCCTGTCGCCGACGCTTGGGTTGATGATTGTGACGGTGCTGATTCCAACACTTATCCTTGCCAGGTGGGCTATGCCGCGATACCGAACCCGGTCGCTGGTTGAACGAAGGGCAAACGCAGACCTGATGTCCACGATCCAAGAATCATTCCAATCAATAAAGTTGAGTAAAGCTTATCAGGCCGGGCCGATTTACCAGGACCAGTTCGAGCAGGATGCGATGATTGCACTCAATTCGGAGTATCGGCACACCAGATTGGGGTTGAGGGTTGGCGTTGTTGTCGATTCTTACTCTGAATTGTTTATCTTTGCGGGTTTTTTTCTGATGGCCTTCTGGGTCAATGGTAGTGAGCCAACCTTTGCCACAGAACTGATTGCNCTTGCAGGTATGACCTTTGTCGTCTGGAACTTGTCAGCTTTTCGCTGGGCAAGCGAGCGGTTTGAAGTGTCAATCGGATTGCTTGGTGATGTGATTAAAACTTGGGGTTGGGTGCAGGATGTCGCCATGGGGTTAAGGCGGGTTTTCGACATACTCGACCTGCAACCGGAAGTTGTTGATCGATCAGGAGCGATGGATTTCGAGGGTTTTTTCAACGAGATCCGTTACACGGATGTTAGTTTTTCGTATTCAGCAGACAGGCCTGTCCTGCAGGGTGTGAGCTTGACCGCAACGCCGGGAACCATTAATGCGATCCTNGGCAGATCCGGGGCTGGCAAGTCGACGTTAATGAGCCTGCTCCTCAGATTGTTNGATCCAGACGAAGGCGCGATCTCAATTGATGGCAAGGACCTGCGNGATTTCAAGGTTGATTCCCTGCGTCAGAATATCGCCATCGCTATGCAGGAAAATGTGCTATTCGGAATGACTGTNCGGCAGAACATCTGCTACGCAGCCCCTGACGCCAGCGCCGTGCAGNTTGAGGAAGCGCTTCGTATCGCCTGTCTTGGGGATGTAATCAGGGAATTACCGAATGGCCTTGAGACGATGCTCGGTGATCGTGGTGGTCGACTTTCTGCAGGCCAGCAGCAGCGAATATCGATTGCNAGGGCAGTGGTTCGTGAGACACCTGTCCTAATCCTGGATGAACCAACTGCGGCCCTGGATGCGGAAACCGAGCGCCAGGTATTNNCCAATCTCAGTGCNTGGGCGAAAGAAGGAAATCGCGCTGTCTTCCTGATTACCCATCGAATAGCGACGATTCGACAAGCTGACAACATTATCCTGCTGGAAGCGGGAAGTGTCNTCGAAAATGGTAATCATGATCAATTGATGCAGACCGACGACGGTCGCTACAAGGCGTTTGTCCTTTCGGGATCGGGCAATTCGGACAAAGATGATGTCTGACAGTTTTTCAGCGGAAGATGCGAAGTCGTTCTCATTCGAGCAACTGCGCGAAGAGGAGCTCGCCCTCAATCGTAAGGCTAGCCTGNTTGATACCCGAACGGACATTGATAACTTTCAAGCCGGCAGTCTGATCTGGCGAATTTTGCTACTGCTGAAGTTCTTCTGGCGAAGGTTTGGCGTTGTCCTGGCAATGGAGTGGATATTGGCTGCAATGGTCGCAGCAGTGGCGCCCTGGGCAGGCAAAGTACTGATTGATCATGTGGTGCTGGGTCAACCGATCCCTGATGATGGCAGAGGTTATCCTGCTTTCCTGCTGCCTGCCATTGAGTTCCTGATCGGATCTTCAGCCCCGACCATTCTTTTTTGGCTGGCCATCTGGACAGCCGTTGGTGTTGCCACGAAGCTGGTCTGGGAATACGTGCACGATTTGATCGAGGAACGTATGCAGCATTCGATGATGTATATGCTGCGTTCCCGTCTATTCGAGAGTATGCGGCGTCTACCCATAACGCAGCTAGACAATCAACCGATCGGCGATTCCGTGTTTCGCACCATTTACGATGTTGCCAGTGTGACTCATGTCATTCGAATGGTGTTCCAGGAGACGGGACACACCTTGGTGACGTTCANCGTCGCCGCCCTGACCTTGTTGAGTGCATATCCGAATTCTCCGATGGTTGTCTGGCTTGCCCTAGGTGTCATGCCGGTTTATCTGTTGGTGACATTGCCATTTTCACGCATGATACGGCGTCGGGCCCAGGCGACCGTTGCCGCTGGCACTGTGTTCACCAGTGCTACTGAAGAGGGGATGGACAACATTCAGGCGGTCCAGAGTCTGGGGGTTAACGGCCTCGAAAAAGAACGTTTTGGTCTGACCAGCGCCAATGCTTTCAGACGTGAGCGATATGAAATGCTGGCTAACGGTGTGGTAGAGGGATTGGGAGAGTTGGTCGGTAAGATTCTATACCTGGGTTTTATGCTGTTCATGTTGAGCGAGGTTATTACGGGCGAGATGACGCCTGGTGACTATGCTGTCATTCTTGGTTACTTCCTGACCATGAGTGAACCTGCNCAGACCCTCGGGGGCCTGTGGGTGAATATTCAAGGACCCGCTGCCAAGGCTCGTCGAGTCTTTGCCATGCTTGATATGGACACCGAAGATGATGTTGGAACAGTGGTTATTGAAACGGTGGTTGAGGGCATCGAGTTTCGGCAGGTTGGTTTCACNTATCCGGATGGGCGAGTGGCGTTGNGNAATGTTTCATTTGAAGTCAAACGAGGCGANATGGTTGCGCTCGCGGGACCTACTGGTGCCGGAAAATCCACCCTGGCTTACCTAGTNCCNCGTTATCACGTCGCTAGTGAAGGTCAAATTCTGATAGACGGCTGTGACATTAANGAGTTTGCCATCGATAGTTTACGCAGCCANATTACCTATGTCTTCCAGGAGACGGAAACGCTCGCCATTTCAATTTCTGACAATATACGATTTGGTAAACCTGAAGCCACTCAGGAAGAAGTCGAACGTATCGCTCGGCTTGTTGGTATCCATGACTTCGTCGCCGATTTACCTGAAGGTTATGAAACACGACTTGGTACGATCAGTAGTAAATTATCTGTCGGCCAAAAACAACGTATTTCAATTGCTAGGGGGCTAATTCGTGATACACCAATTGTGATATTGGATGAACCAACCTCCGCATTGGATCCAGAAACAGAACGTTATCTANTGACTGCGCTTAAGGACNTAACGTCTGAAAAACTGGTTATTGTCTTAGCNCATCGGTTGTCAACTATCCGTCGGGCATCCAATATAATNTTCCTTGAAGATGGGGAAGTAGTTGAACAGGGTGCTCATGAGGATTTGATGAAAATAGATGCCGGTCGATATCGAAGATTCGTCGATCTCCAGATTCAATAAAGAGATGGGCTGAAAAATTTAGTCTGTCTAGCTTTTGAGAATAGCGCGAAGGTCCGACTCTGTTTTTTCTCTATAAATTCGAGTCGATAGTTTTTAGTTCAAAAGCTGCCGCCATCAATGCCTTTGTGTAGTCTGTGGTGGGTGCAGCAAAGATCTGCTCAGAGGAGCCTTGCTCAACAACTTTTCCATCTTTCATAACGATCAATTCATGTGCTAGGGATCTAACTACCCTAAGATCGTGACTGATAAAAAGATAAGCCAGGTCGTGTTTTCGCTGTAAATCGCGCAGCAGGTCAACCATTAGAGCTTGGGCTGATAGATCGAGAGCCGATGTNGGTTCNTCCAGAACGATNATTTTAGGCTTCAGCACAATTGCGCGGGCAATCGCTATACGTTGTCGTTGACCACCTGAGAACTCATGTGGGTAACGGTCTTGCCAATCGGGGTTTAGANNAACTTCNTCAAGCACCTCTGACACTAGAGTGCGGCGTTCAATGGCGGACATTTTTGGTTTATGAATCTTCAATCCAGCTTCAATTATCTGATTTGCCGATAAACGAGGCGGAAGGCTTCCAAATGGGTCCTGAAAAACAATCTGAAACTGGTTCCTGAATGCTCGAAGCCGNTTCGAGTTTAAATTCTGAATAGATTTTTCACCTAGATAGATGTTGCCACTGCAGCTAATCAGGCGTACCAACGCCATAGCGAGTGTGGTTTTTCCGGAGCCAGATTCTCCGACGACGCCAAGTGTCTGGCCCTTGCGCAGGGCAACAGTTACCTGATCGACTGCGGTTAATACTTTTTTCTTGGCGAACAACTCTTTTGATAGATTAAATTCGACGTTGAGTTTTTCTGCGTGCATCAGCACATCAGAGTCAGGGTTCGCAGGGACTGGCTCGCCACTCGGTTCCGCGGCAATTAGATGGCGGGTGTACTCGTGCTGAGGGTTTGAGAACAGCTCTCCGGTGGTAGCTTGTTCAACCAGATTTCCGTCGGTCATCACGCAGACCCGATCAGCCATTTTTCTGACNACCCCCAGATCGTGGGTGATTAGCAGCAATGNCATGTTCAGANGATCCTTGAGCTNGTCTAACAGTTTNAGAATCTGAGCTTGCACGGTAACATCGAGGGCGGTCGTGGGCTCATCCGCAATNAGTAAGTCAGGTGCGTTGGCGAGCGCCATGGCGATCATAACTCGTTGACGCTGCCCNCCGGAGAGCTCATGGGGATAGGNACGCAGTCTATCCTTNGCGCGTTGAAGGCCAACCATTTCAAGTAATTCTAGGGACCTTGCNCTGGCATCGCTGATTCCCATACCTTGATGAACATAGAGCACCTCGCCGATCTGTTTCTCGATATGATGCAGCGGGTTTAAAGATGTCATCGGCTCCTGGAAGATCATACCGATTCGACCACCTCTAACCTTCAGNAATTCTTCTTCGCATAGGCCTATNACTTCTTGGCCATCTACAAGAATCGATCCGCTTGGATGTGAGGCATATTGATAAGGGAGCAGTTGCATAACTGACAAAGCGGTAACGGATTTCCCGGACCCNGACTCTCCAACTATGGCTACTGTTTCGCCACGATCTATGTGGAAGCTGANATTGTTTAGAACTTGAGTCCCACGAAACTCNACCGACAGATTATTTATCTCAAGAATAGAATCGGTCATGTCGCTGATCGTCTTGGATCAAAGGCATCGCGGACACCTTCACCAACAAATACCAACAGNCTCAGCATGATAGCAAGAGTGAAAAACCCGGCGAGACCTAGCCAGGGTGCATGGATGTTGGCTTTACCTTGTGCGAGCAACTCCCCCAATGACGGGTGACCAGCCGGTAGNCCAAAACCGAGAAAGTCCAGAGACGTCAATGTTGTTATTGAACCACTGATTAGAAACGGCAGAAATGTCAGAGTTGCGACCATGGCATTGGGCAAAATGTACTTCCACATTATNANCAAATCATTNTCGCCCAGTGCTCTTGCTGCATTAACGTAGTCAAAATTTCGAGTACGAAGAAATTCGGCGCGAACGACCGCAACCAGCGCCATCCAGTTGAAAAGCAGCAGAACTAGTAAGAGGGCNACGGGGTTTGGTTCGAAAAGACTGGTTAGAATAATAATCACAAACAAAACTGGTAAGCCTGCCCAGANTTCAACNATGCGCTGACCGACAAGGTCTACTAGCCCACCAAAATATCCCTGTGTTGCGCCCACGGTAATACCGATAATGGCGCTCAAGAAGGTCAGAGTCANTCCAAAAATCACTGATAAGCGAAATCCGTAGACAANCCTTGCCANCACATCTCTACCAATATCATCAGTGCCCAGCCAGTGCCTTGCGCTTGGTGCTTCTGGCACNGCGCCTGCAGTGTTCCAGTCAATCGTGTCAAAACTGTATGGAATCGGTGGCCAAAGCATCCATCCGTCACCTTCTTCAATCATTCGTTTGACGGGTTCGGATCGATACATTGNCTCTGTCTCAAATACTCCGCCGAAGGTGGTTTCTGGGTAGTTCGTTAACACAGGGAAGTAGATGTCTCCGTTGAAGGACATGACNAGAGGTTTGTCGTTGGCAATGAACTCCGCGAAAAGGCTTAGTAACATCAAGATCGCGATAATCCAGAGGCTCCAGTAACCTCTTTTCTTGGCCTTGAAGTTCTGCCATCGTCGCATTGTCAATGGCGACATCATACGTCTCTAGTCTCAAAGTCGATCCGCGGATCAACTAGCGTATACGCGATGTCGCCGACAAGTGTCATGACGAGACCAATAAAAGTNAAGATGAACAATGTNCCNAACATGATTGGNTANTCGCGTCGCAGTACGGCTTCGAATCCCAGTAGGCCAAGGCCATCCAGTGAAAAAATAACCTCAATTAAGAGGACACCGGTGAANAGAACGCCNACTAGCGCTGCAGGGAAACCAGCGACTACAATTAAGATTGCATTACGAAATACATGGCCATACAACACTCGTTTTTGGTTGATGCCTTTTGCCTTGGCTGTCAGGACATACTGTTTTGATATTTCGTCCAGAAAAGAATTTTTCATCAGCATAGTCAGTGTCGCAAAGCCACCAATCGTTAGCGCTGTAACGGGCAAAGCTAGGTGCCAGAAATAGTCCACTACTTTGCCAANGGCTGAGAGCTCGTTNAAGTTGCTGGAAGTTAGTCCTTTCAATGGGAATAGATCTAGATAAGAGCCGCCAGCAAATAGGATGATCAGAAGGACAGCAAATAGGAAGCTAGGGACTGCATAGCCGATAAATATAAAACCACTCGTCCAAGCATCAAAGCGCGATCCGTCTCTAACCGCTTTTGCAATTCCCATAGGGATNGATATCGAATAGACAAGTAACATAGACCAAAGACCTAGTGACAGAGACACTGGNAACCTTTCTTTAATTAGATCGACGACGGGNCGGCTTTGGTAGTAGCTTTCTCCNAGCTCAAACANCAGNTAGTCCTTCAACATTCTGAAGTAGCGCTCGTGCAG
>NZNP01000047.1 GCA_002694945.1 Gammaproteobacteria bacterium | reverse complement strand
TATGCGCGGTCGCATTCCAACAAAGAGAGCTGGATACGGTTGAATGAGCAAACTATTCGGGCCTGTAGTCCAACAGGGGTACGTCGTACCCGATATCGAAGCAGCCATGGAGCACTGGCTCGCAAGGGGTGTCGGCCCTTTTTTCATTGCAGACATCAAGGGTATGTCAGGCATATATGATGGCGAACAAATCACTGCGGATATGCGCGCGGGCTTCGCTTACTGTGGTGATCAGCAAATAGAGGTAATCACCCCAAAGGGTACCAGTCCATCTGTTTACAAGGATTATCTTCAGTCGAATCCAAGCGGAGGGCTTCAGCACCTTGCATACTGGGTCGACGATATTGATAAAACACTTACTAAGATCGATTTAGCAGGACAGGAGTTCAAGGTCTGGCAGCGATATGGGGAGGCTCCTAACTATAAGACTCACGCGTACATCGACAGTATCGCGTCGCCCGGAGTTATGGTGCAGTTAATGGCAAAAAGCGAGTTTTACGATATCTTCTTTGGCCTGATAAAAGACTCAGCTAGCGAATGGGATGGCAAGACAGATCCCCTCAGAATGCTGGATATGTCAGACGGGACGCCAAAAAGTGTGAGCTACGTCAGGCCTGACTGATATTCGCAGGTTTTGTTGGGAGGCCAGCAGCCAACCAGGCGTCTACCCCACCTTCCAATGGATACACTTTTTCTATTCCAAGTCTTTTTAACTTCAGCGCTAACCTAGCGCTCGATGCTTCATTGGGTCAGTTGCAGCAAAGCAACACATCGCTGTCTCGAGGAATCTCAGCCGCGTACTCCTCAATGGCCTCCATTGGCACCCGAAATGCATTCGGCAAAATGAAAGGTAAAGCACGCATATCATAGTCATGGCGTAGATCGATAATATGCATTTGCTGTCCCAGTTCCAATCGGTCATTGACTTCGAGCGGTGAGAGTTTGCGCATACGTAAAGATCGCAGAAATTGCTGTCGCACAAAAAATTTGTAGGCAAAGTAACCCAAAATGACAGCGCACAATAGAATGCCCGCAAGCAAACCAAATTCAGCTGCAGCTCTCAAAATTTCCTCGGCTTCCGAATGAAAGACCATACCCAGACCAATGAAAGTCGCTGCCCAAAGTAGCGCACCTAAAGTATCGAGAAGCAAGAAAGCCAGAAATCCTACCCCGGTGAGACCCGACATTGGAGGAGCAAGCGTCTGAAGCCCTGGAACAAATTTACCAATGACTAACGATACAGGACCAAGTTTCCTGAAAACATTTTCGGTGTTTCTTACGCAATAATCAGGCTCCATCGACAAAATACAAAGCAAATGTAGAACCCGCGCGCCCCTCAAACGACCCAACCAGTACCAGAAAAGATCAACCGGTACCGAGCCAAGCAATACTAGCAATAGTACCAGTGTCAGGCTCATCTCACCCATGCCGACCAACACTCCCGCTGCAAGCAGCACTGGAATTGCGGGCAAGGGCAACCCTGCCTGATCCAGAAACACCCAGACAAAAACCACGATGTACCCGTGTTCCATCAAAAAAGGTAAGAATTCAGTCATTAGGGAAAAATCTCTATCAGTTCAGCTATGTTATTCGAAATCGTCGATGGGACAATAACATTCAATTCAGGTGACGCCATCACTCTATTAAACGTCCTGTCGTCCCAGTTAGACTAACGCTCATCTAATTAATGAGGCTGATACTGGTGAGCGTAGCAACAAATGGGAAATCGACCAACCGAGCATTAGCCTGGATTGAACGGACAGGAAACCGACTACCTGACCCCGTCATCATTTTTTTCTACCTCATTATCGCACTGATCGGAATATCAGTAATCTGTGAACTCCTTGGTGTCTCGGCGATGCATCCGACACAGATTGATCAATCAGGTAATCCAAAGATAGAACAGGCAGTCAGTCTGCTATCCGCCAGCAACATCCAGCGGCTCTGGATAGATATGCCTCAGACCTTCACACATTTTCACCCGCTGGGTTATGTCCTCGTCGTCATGTTAGGTGCTGGCATTGCTGAACGCAGCGGTTTTTTTGCCAGTGCCATTCGTGCAGTCCTTGCAAATGCTCCAAAGCAGGCTCTAACGCCCTTTGTCGCGATCATCGCTATGCTGTCAAATCATGCCGCCGATGCCGGTTACGTTATCGTGATTCCCATTGCCGCTATTATCTACGCCGCAGCCGGCCGACATCCTATATTAGGCATAGGCGTGGGCTTTGCAGGTGTATCCGGTGGCTTCTCCGCCAACCTAACACCAGGCGGTCTCGATGCACTGCTCTTCGGTATTACGGAATCAGCCTACCAGGCCAGCGGTATCGATGCAGGATGGTCAATGAATATCGCGGGTAATTGGTGGTTCATCATTGCCCTCCTGGTCCTTTATATCCCCGTTATCTGGTGGGTCGCGGACAGAATCATCGAGCCTATGCTTGGGAAATGGAATCCCGCTGATGGAGCAGATACCGACGGCTACCAAGATGTTGATGCGCCCCTCACTGGCGAACAGCGCCGCGGCTTGCGCCATGGTTATCTGGCTTTGCTAGGGGTTGCCCTGTTCTGGACAGCGATGACATTTGGTCCTGGCACACCCCTGCTCAACGATGGTCCGGAGATGGCAACTGCGCCCTGGTATACCATTGCAGCGCCCTTCTTCCAGTCGCTGGTTGCAGCGTTCTTCGCACTGTTTCTGATGGCTGGATGGGCCTATGGTCGTGCCGCTGGCACGATAAAGAAAACCCAGGACCTTGTGGACATGATGACCGACGCGATGAAGGACATGGCTTACTATCTGGTTTTAGCCTTTTTTGCTGCCCATTTTGTAGCTATGTTTAACTGGTCAAATCTCGGGCTAATTAGCGCGGTGCATGGCGCTGACGCGATCAGAAACAGCGGACTGCCACTCCCCATAGTGCTCGGACTCATCGTACTTTTTGCAGGCTTGCTAAATCTCTTTGTGGGATCAGCCTCAGCAAAGTGGGCNCTATTATCTCCAGTGCTTGTCCCGATGCTTATGCTCCTNGGCATCAGCCCAGATGGNGCGACGGCAGCCTATCGAGTTGGTGACAGCGCGACAAATATCATTACGCCAATTATGGTCTATTTCCCTCTTGTATTGGTTTTTGCACAACGCTGGCAAAAAGACTTCGGCCTCGGTAGTTTGACTGCAATGATGATCCCCTACTCCATCTGGATGCTAATTTCAGGCACGGTACTTATGATGATCTGGCTATTTCTTGGCTTACCACTTGGACCAGGCGCGCCTGCAAACATTGCGATGCCAGGATAGAGACCATATACTTCGCGCCTCTTGTCCGCCCATAGCTCAGCTGGATAGAGCACCAGGCTTCGAACCTGGGTGTCGGGAGTTCGAATCTCTCTGGGCGGGCCATCTTCCTCATTTCGTAGAAAAAACGCAGACATCAAAGCTTCAAAACACCTTGAAACACTTTAGCTTCTAATCTTCTGCGAATACTCGACTATTAAGCTATAAATGGCCGGTAGGACTAAAAGTGTCAGTATAGTCGTGGTTAACATACCGCCTATCATTGGAGCTGCGATTCTTTGCATAACATCAGCCCCTGTGCCGCTTAGAAACATAATAGGCAGCAAACCCGCAATTGTTGAGGTGGCGGTCATGACGATTGGCCGGAGGCGTTGAGAAGTTCCATCTCTTACGGCCTGGTGTATTTCTTCTAAGGACAGTGTTTTAACCTGTTCACCTTGCTCTCCCTCTTTTTCTAAACGTTTAAGCTTTACTGCTTCCTCGATAAACGCTAGCACCAGCACCGCAGTTGCAATAGCAATTCCAGCTAATGCAATGAAGCCCACCGCAACAGCAACAGACAAATTGTAGCCCAACCAATAGACTAGCCAGAACCCNCCAANAAGAGCAAAGGGGACTGAGAGCATNACAAGCATTGGTGCTGCAATATTTCTAAAGTTGAGGTACAACAATANGAAGACGAGCAAGACCGTCAACGGAATCACTAAACGAAGTCGATCACTCGCCCTTTTCATATACTCNTACTGGCCTGACCAAATTAGGGTATACCCGGGAGGCAGCTCAACCAACTCTTCTACAATTTTCCTTGCTTTGGCAACAAACCCCCCAACGTCCGAGGTACTCAAGTCAACATAAACCCACGCATTGGGACGCGCACCTTCACTCTTGATCACTGGCGCGCCGCGACGGAGCTCGATGGTAGCTACTTGCGAAATCGGAATTTGTGCACCCGAGGCCGTCGGAATTAACACCCTCGCNAATCTATCCGGGTCATCCCTCAATTCTCTTGGATATCGAAGATTTACTGAGTANCGTTCCANGCCCTCAACGGTATCGGTAATTTTCATTCCACCAACGGCGGNCATGATGACATCCTGAACATCGCCCACTTTAAGACCGAACCTCGCGAGTNCCTCACGCTTGATGTCGAAATCNAGAAAGTANCCCCCCGCCGCTCTATCTCCAAAGGCCGATANAGTCTCNGGCATCGTCTTCATTGCTCGCTCAATTTCTTCCGCAATACTTTGGAGTACAACAAGGTCAGGGCCACTAACTTTGATCCCAACGGGAGTTTTTATTCCAGTTGACAGCATGTCTATACGCGTTTTGATAGGCATGGTCCACGCATTGGCTAATCCGGGAAACTTGATTGCCTGATCCATTTCCTGCATTAACTCCTCTGTTGTCTTAGCAGGATCAGGCCATTCATCTCTAGGTTTGAGTCTCGCTATTGTCTCAATCATTGATAGTGGAGCAGGATCGGTCGCCGTTTGNGCACGACCTACTTTTCCAAATACAGATTCCACTTCAGGGAAGCTNGCTATAATTTTATCTGTTTGCTGCAACAACTCTCTCGCTTTGGTAATCGAAATACCGGGGAAAGTCGTTGGCATGTACAAAATATCTCCCTCATCTAATGGTGGCATGAATTCACTGCCGAGCTTGGATAAAGGAATCACTGTCGCGAGAAGCAGCAGCGCCACTATANTCACAANAAACCAACGAGCAGACAATATNAATTTGAGAATAGGCGCGTAGAGGTTCCGAACAAATCGTATTACGGGATTCTGCTCTTCTGAAACAACCTTGCCGCGAATAAATACTCCTGCTAGGACAGGCACAAGGGTGATAGCTAAGATCGCAGCCGCTGCCATTGCGTAGGAACTGGTAAAGGCCAAAGGCTTAAAAAGACGCCCTTCTTGAGCTTCAAGCGTAAATATCGCGAAATAGGCGACAACAATAACCACCAATGAAACGAAAACCGCAGGGCCTACCTCTANAGACGCATTTTTTATTGCCGACCATCNTTGGTTAGCATCCAGATCATCACCAAANCGTGATCGAGCGATAGCGAGNTGTTTGTGAGCGTTTTCAACAATCACGATTGGTCCATCTACCATCGCACCTATCGCGATAGCTATTCCACCCAACGACATGATNTTCGCATTGATCCCTTGTACTTTCATCGCGATGAAAGCCAATAAAATTCCGAGAGGCAAACTGATAAGTGCGACCATTGATGAACGGAAATGTAGAAGAAACATCCCGCAAATCAACGACACTAGAACAAACTCAATAATCAGAGTTTTAGTAAGATTATTCACTGCACGATTAATCAAGTCGCTGCGGTCGTAAACGGGAACAATCTCTACGCCCTCTGGNAACCCGGATGATAGATCCGCTAGCTTCTTTTTAACCTTATCAATAGTTGCGAGTGCGTTCTCACCATACCGCATAACCACCACGCCGCCAGCAACTTCTCCTTTGCCGTTCAATTCAGCCACACCACGTCTCAATTCAGGGCCAATGTGAACGTCTGCAATATCTTTGATCCTTATGGGTGTACCTCTTCCATCGGNCTTTAATGCAATGTNCTCTATGTCTGAAATCGATTGAATGTAGCCGAGTCCGCGGACCATGTATTCAGTCTCAGACATCTCAATCAATCGTCCTCCAACGTTATTGTTTGAGCGCATAATGGCGTGCCTTACGACAGAAATCGGAATTCCATAGGCCGCCAGCGCATTCGGATCAATTTCCACTTGGTATTGCTTAACATGTCCCCCTATCGACGCAACTTCGGCGACACCTTCTACCATCTGGAGCGGATACCGAAGATACCAATCCTGGACTGACCTGAGTTGTGCGAGATCATGACGCCCTGACTTATCAACCAGTGCNTACTCAAAAACCCAGCCGACGCCAGTAGCGTCCGGTCCTAGGGAAGGCGTTACATTTTTGGGTAAGCGGCCGCTGACGTAATTTAAATATTCTAAAACCCTNGCTCTGGCCCAGTAGAGATCAGTGTCGTCCTCAAAAACAATGTAAACGAAAGATAAACCGAAAAATGAGAAGCCACGAACATTNTGCGCNTTCGGCACTGCCAGCATCGCTGTAGTGAGAGGGTANGTGACCTGNTCTTCAACAACTTGCGGGGCTTGTCCTTCATAGCTAGTAAACACTATTACCTGCACNTCAGACAGATCTGGTATCGCATCGAGTGGCGTGGTCCTTNTTGCCCAGAGACCAACGACAAACAAAAATAAAGCACTAGCCCACACCAAAAATCGATGGTCCAAAGNNGCCCGGATGATAGCGCTAATCATAATGATGATCCTTGCGAAATTTACTATCCCCATCAATCCGAGGGTGCTTCTCATGTATACCGTTTGAGTGNCGTTTCATGCCAGAGCGATTGTGCTCACTTTGATTAANAGCTTGATCAATTTCGAGCTTTTCATGGTCGCCCTGATCTATCTGTTCGCCATCATGGTTTAAATGAGTTTCTNTATTCTCATTATCTATCCGAGGGGCAANNACAGACATTTTAGCCNCGGCTTCTCTTAATTTTGATTCGGAGTCGATGAGGAACTGNGCAGATGTCACAACTGATTCACCGCTGGTCACACCCTTCAAAACCTCGATCCAGCCCTTACTTGNGACGCCAAGCACGACCTCTCTCGGTTCAAACTTACCNTCACTCACTTGAACNAATATTTTCTCTCGAGTACCTGACCGGACTACAGCTTCTGAGGGAACCGAGATGGCTGATGCCCTCCGTCCAACTGCAATCTCAATTTCCGCGTACATGTCTGGTTTCAGCAGGAGACCAGGATTATCAAANTCAAGACGCGCCTTTATCGTTCGAGTCTGTCTATCGGCGTAGGGATAGATGTATGTTAATTGGCCAGAGAAAGTCTTGCCCGGTATTCCTTTAACTGACATCCTTGCATGATCACCTTCTTTCACCCAAGCCAATTCATCTTCAAAAATGTTAACGAAAACCCAAACCTTTGCTAGGTCAGCGATGAAATAAAGTTCAGTTTTTGGAGTGACATATTGCCCCTCACGAACGCCAACTTTAATGACAGTTCCAGCGGCAGGGGAATGAATATGCAGATACTTCTTNACTTCACGGTCCTGTTTTAGCTCTTCAATTTGATGATTTGGTACATCAAGGAGNTCAAGTCTTCTTAATGCTGTTTCCGCTAGTTGCTCCGTGACAAAAGAAGCTGCAGACCGATTTAGTGCTAGCAAGTACTCCTCTTGAGCGGAAACCAGTTGGGGCGAGTAGATACTCAGTAGAATGTCATCATGCTTAAGAGACTGACCTGTTGTTTCCACTAGCATCAGCTCGACCCAGCCCTCAGTTTTTGGATGAAGTCGTGTTATCGAAGTTTCGTCATAGTCAATTCGGCCCCAGGTATAAATAGTTTTAACCAAAGACCTTCGAACAGCTTTTGTAGTTCTAATACCCATTGATTGAACGGTTACCGGATCAATCAACACCGTACCAGCTACTGATGCACTCACATCATCCTCACTGTAGACGGGGATGTAATCCATCCCCATTTCATCCTTCGCCGGTTTCGGTGATGTAATCGTTGGATTCATGGGATTTCGGTAATAAAGTGGTGCTCTGACTTCTTCTACTTCCTGCATAGCAATTTCGGTTTCTACCTTGCCAGCACCAAGCCAGTAACCAGCGATACCTGTAATCAGAGCCGTAAATACGAATACCGCAATAAACATTCTATTATTCATAAATAGCCTCCTTACCTACCCCTGCTGCTAGCCTAGCTAGCGCCTGTTTAGCGCTTGCCATTGCATTCCAGTAATCGATAGAAGCGTTGTAAAGCATAATTTGTCCGTTGAGAACGTTATGGAAGTCGATTTTATTTACCTCATATCCAGCCAGCAGCGCTGATATAGTCTGCTCAGCCTGTGGAATGATTTCATTCTTCAAGAGTAACGCCTGCTTTCGAGCAGCTATATACTCGGCCGCCTGCACACCTATTTCTGTTTCGATGGCTCTTATGGTGTCAGACAATCGGTACCGCATATGATCACGATCATGTATTTGTTGTTGAAAAGCCTTGTCTTGTTTCTGCGCTGAATAAAGTGGCAAATTGACACTAAACATTAGACTCAAAAAATCCGAACGACTTCCTCTTACGGGATCACTACCCTGCCGATCTGCATAGCCAATACCTAATTGAAAATCAGGCCAACGATTTTTATCCGCCAGTTCAACCTTTTTGTCTGCTGCCTTGAGCTTGAACTCAATAGCCTGAATCAAATCACGTCGTTCGACAGCAAATCTGGCCAAGCTATTAACAGGTTCAAGCACAGGAAGCGTCTTAGTTGGCGGGATTTCGGGTAAGGCAATTGGATGTTCAGGAGCTCGGTCAAGCAATCCGTTGAGGATCACTTGAATTCGACGTCGTTTCCCTTTTAATTCCACTTCGCGCTTGACTAGTCTCGACAACTCAAGCTCTGCTAAAAGCACATCCTGCTGTAGGCCTTTTCCAACCGCGTACTTTGTCTTGGCGATTTCCACTAGATCCCTGAGCAACAATTTGTTGCTTTCCACTATTTTTAAGCCTCGATCAGCAGCAAACAGTTGCCACCATGTTTCACGTACCTTGCCCGTGAGAACATCTCTATATTCATCAGTCTGCTTCTGTGCGGCACTAACCATTGTTTTCGCAACCTCACGCCGGAGCTGCCGCTTCCCGGGAAAAGGTAATTTCTGAGTTAGCATCAGCTGCAGTTGGGTCATCGGTTCCTGATCCAAATCAAACGTGTCCGTTGGCAAGTTCATAGCGTTAATAGAAAGCATCGGGTCCGGTAGCGCACCCATCTGCGAGGGAGAAAACTTCATTACCTCCNCCTCCGCGTTTAGCGCTAAAAGCCTAGAGTTTGAGCCAAGGGCAATCTGAACGGCTTGGCCAATCCCTAAATGCTCTGTTTCACTTAAGAGTTCCGATGCGTTTGTTTTGGTAAGTGAAGCCAGCGTCATAATGACTACAAGNAACACTTGAAAAAAAGTTTGAATAATGGGCATTCTCATCTGCTTCCCTCATCAACTTAAAAGTAATGTTTAATGAAGTTTTTGTGTCANACAGACACTNGAGCTCGNNGGAGCTCTAAAACTAAAAGCAGATCTATTCCANCAGCAGGTCNCGCCTGTTTACGGGCGTAGATAGTTTTGAGTGAAGGTAATGNGGNGGGCCTGTGTCCGTCGTTCTTAAGGGCCGGAGATGTAAGTAGTCGTAACTATANCGATCAATTGGTTGATCAAGATCAAGATANTGGACNGACTTCAGAAATAATTGGGCTTTGCTAGATNCTTCCGATGTCANACAACCAGAGCCACAATCAGTGNGGTCNCANGGCATCGATTGATGCATCTTATGCGTCGAGATATGACTNATNTCACCNTGATCCATNGGAAGCGCCTGCGACTCACATNCACAAGTAACGNTGGCGATAAGGAGACAAATACTNAGAATTGTTGATATCGGCGCTTTCATAACCTTATAATCGTATACCCCCCCTGGGTATTGGTCAAACCTTGAACGAAGAAAAGANTGCNATTAAAAAAAGGCTCCGTCGGATAGAGGGACAGGTTCGCGGCATCGATCGCATGATCGAAGAAGACCGATATTGCATAGACGTATTGACTCAGTTGCAAGCCGTGAAAGCGGCTCTCGCGAAGGTNGAGGACGCCATACTCCATGANCANGCAGCTACATGCGTATCAGCAGCTATCGAAACTGGAGACAGGACAGAGCAGCGCGAAAAGTTCTCTGAACTAATTAACCTTTTTTCCAAAGTAAAACGATAGCTCACCTAGAGTCATGAAAAATTGGATATTCACCTTACTATCCCTAGTTTTTACATTTACATCCTCCGCTTCCATCGCTGAACAAAATAGATCAGACAATCAGCAGTGGATGGTCCTGAACTATTGGTCCGTCAACTGCGCACCCTGCAGAATTGAAATTCCGGAGCTGAATAAGTTGTTTAAAGAACTTAAGGCCGAAAATATCAGATTGGTCGGCATCAACTTTGATGAAGACACCAGAGAAAGAACAGTCATGCTCGCGGAAAAAATGGGTATCGAATTCCCAACACTGANNCAGGAGCAGGTAAATGCATTANGAGTNTCNTCGCCTCATGTATTACCTACAACCGTTATCTTGTCTCCTAACGGGATAGAAAAAGGAAGGCTGATAGGTGCACAGACAAAGGACTCAATCAAAGCTATGCTTGGCCAACTGATTGGAGTGANGCAATGANAAAAGGCATTTTGTGTTNAGCTATAACATTATTGCTAGCTACAGAGTCTCCGCTTTTATGTATTGCTGCCGAAGTCACNTTGTTAGAGAGCCCCGCTGTCCCGGCGGCCAGCCTTTCAAGAGTTGTCGCAAATAACAACGGCTCCCTCATTCTCTCCTGGGTCGAATCAGACGATGAAACCAATGCGCTCTACTACTCCTCGCTCGTAAATGAAGAGTTTTCGAAGCCAGAGAAGATTTCATCAGGCAAGGATTGGTTCGTAAATTGGGCCGACTTCCCTTTTGTAATCGCGACTGATCGATCTATGACAGCACATTGGCTAAAAAAAAGAGANGCAGGCACTTACAACTATGATGTNGTCGCCGTGTTCCGAAATCCCATAACTAATTTATGGAGNGAGCCAAGGNTCATTCATACGGACGGAGTGAGCGCTGAACACGGTTTCGTCAGCATGCTGCCGCTTTCAGACGATAAAACACTAATCTCNTGGCTAGATGGACGAAACACAACTGAACATAAACCAGATGNTNCNGCTAAGCATCTCTCGGGGGGGATGACATTGCGGGCCGGTATTTTCGACGCAGANGGCAATACTATAACCGAATGGCAACTTGACNATCTCGTTTGTGACTGNTGTCAAACAAGCGTTGCCATGTCTTCTCGCGGACCTGTAATTGTTTATCGNGACCGNAGCGAAACAGAGTTGNGAGATATTTACATCACACGATTCGATGAACAATCATGGACGACGCCTATTCCCGTATACAAAGACAACTGGAAAATTTCGGGATGTCCCGTCAATGGGCCGTCCGTTGCAGCACTAAATCGACAAATCGCGGTTGGCTGGTTTTCAGCAAAAAACGATCAACCTAGCGTGAATCTTTCANTGTCGTCTGATAATGGCAAGTCTTTCGCTAACACCGTTACGGTAGCTGAAGGCAACACAAATGGTAGGGTAAGCGTTGCAATGCTTCGGTCTGGTAAAGTTGCAATTAGTTGGCTTGAAACTGCAGGGAAACTAGCTTTATTAAAAGTTGCGTCTTATGACTTCGATGGTAATTTGCTGGATACAGCCATCATTGCGG
>NZNP01000046.1 GCA_002694945.1 Gammaproteobacteria bacterium | reverse complement strand
TGCGTTGCACCTTGAGCTCAGTCCTGCCAATGATCGTGCTTTTCATTTCTACAAAAGATACGGCATGCACGAAATTTCGCGCGGCAGTTCCATCTACATGGGGCTAACTCTCTGAGCCGCTTGAATTGGATAAATCTACATGGTTATTTCGTTCAATAAAGGTACTGATCGTTATGCATAGGGCGGACCCAAAAACAGTATGCAACTATTTTCGGCAAGTCGAAGCACGAATTATCTTAGATGCTAATATTTTTATGCGGTAGCTGGCGTTTTGCTATTATCCTCAGGGTGGCTTCGGCCCGAAGACTTGATGCTTACTTTTCCTATGAAATTGTGACATGCCGCAGACGACCCATAGTTATTTTTGTGCCGTTCATTGTAGTTAGATGATAGTTTTTAACTGTGGTTGTAAGAGACAATGGCTGAGATGATACTTCGTTAAAAGCTCGCTATTAGGGAGAGAGTCCTATGAACAAAATTCCAATAGAGTTCGGCACTGAGCACATAGCGCTCGCCTCAGTACCCGAAGCACAAATGTATCGTGACGAAGTGAACTGTCAGGAGCCAATGAGGTCGATGCTCGAAGCTAATCCAGAGATCTATTTTGTGCCTCCCCAGCGTGGCCACGATTGGGGGAATTGGGAATACAAGTCTGGTTCCTATTACGATACGACGATTGGTGCAAAACATCCTGACTGGCGCGATATTCCACTTCCACAGGAAACCAAGGACATTAAGCAACTACGTTATGACATGGTGACTTGGGGATATTGCAAAATAGAGGACGCTCTGTCAGTAGACCAAGTTGAGATAATCCGTGAACGCGTACTTTCGCAGGCAGAAGGTGAGCGGTTGGCAGGAATTGCTCAGAAGACCCCTAGTGGCCAGAATATAAATTGCTGCGTCAACAAGGGGCGTTGTTTTGAATTGCTAATCGAGCAGCATCCGGACATCGTGCAGGGAGGTCCACTGGTCGAACAGTTAGTAACAGAAGCTTTGGGGTCTGGCTGGATTTGTACATCGTTGATCGCTGCAATTTCTCTTAAAGGGGGGGTTCCGCAGGCTTTGCATCAAGATCAAGGTTTTTATCCTGAGTCGACGAGTCCGATGAGCGTCAATGTGCTGACCGCAATTAGTAGCATAGATGAGAAGAACGGCGGTACATTGCTAATTCCCGGCAGTCATCGGATCATGTCAGACGCCGCGCGTGAGCGTAAACCAGTGGGTAAATTGCCACCCGCAATTAACTTGAATGCTAAGGCCGGCACCATGGTTATTACAGATGGCCGACTTTTGCATGGTACCGGTATTAATCATACAGATACCCCTCGTATCGTGATGTTAAACGGGATGCAAAAGCCCTGGATGCGCCAGCAGGAAAATTGGATGCTCTCTGTTCGCTCGGAAGTCTTGGCGAGGGCGAGTAATAAATTGCTTCATCGGATGGGTTATCAGGCTACGACAGGTACTCAGACGAATGAGGGACATGGTTTTGGAGCTCGAGGCTTGCTTGGAGAAGCTGCAGGGGCCATTCTGGATTTTCGTTTAGCGGCAGATAGGGGTGACTATCATCGAGTAGGCGAGCTTTGTCCTACATCCGTCGACGAGGAATTAAACGCGCCATTTACTTTGCGTGAAGTTGTTAGTAAAGCTAGGAAGGGTGGTCGCAGCGCTCCGGTCGGGATAACTGGAATAAGGATTAACTCTGGAGAAGAAGGTTAAAAATTTTTGAGGGCCGATTGCGGGATTAAGTTCGCTGCACGGTAGTTTTGGCGTTGCCGCTTAACGCTTAGACCATTTGATGGAGAAGAGCTTCACACTGTGCCTGATTCATTAATCTCGGTACGGGATAACCAGGATTACCCTCAGCAAGGGCACGCCGCGCGATNAGCGGTATGTCAGATGGTTGCATCTCTGTTACNTGGGANGGGATGCCCATATTCTCATTCATCGATCTGACTTTCTCAATAAACTTTAGGGAGAGGTCTCTNCTGGATTCGGTCTGACGCCCGAGTCCACCAACAACCGCAAGGCGAGCTAATTTTTCCTCGCAATGNTCTCTTGAAAAGTCGAGAATGTAAGGAAGCACGATTGCGTTCGCTAGNCCGTGCGGAACACCATAAAGACCTCCAAGGTTGTGNGCNATGGCNTGTACGTAACCCACCAGGGCTCTGGTAAAGGCCAGGCCTGCGCAATACGACGCGTAGGCTAAATNGTTGCGTTTGCTTAGATCTGTCCCATCTTTGAAAACGGATTCGAGGTTCTCAAAAATTATGCGAATCGCTCGNTCTGCATTTTCATTGGTAAAAGGGCTTCCGGCTTTTCCGATATAAGCCTCGATGGCGTGGGTCAGGGCATCCATCCCTGTATGGGCAGTGATGTTTGGTGGTAGGCTAACCATCAGCTCAGGGTCNAGAACTGCATATGCCGGTACGATTTTATCGCTGGCAATCGCAAANTTCTCACGCTTTTCAGGATTGGTTATAACGGCAGCTAGAGTGCATTCGGAACCAGTGCCGGCNGTTGTNGGTACCGCGAATAATGGGGGTAGGGTATTAGTTACTTTGAAGCTCCCACTCATATCAAGCACGGACTTATCGGGATTTGTCGCCCTGGCGCCGATTAGCTTTGCACAGTCCATAGCTGAACCACCGCCAAATGCGACTATGCCNTCACACTTTTCGGCAAGATACACCTGGAGGCCAGCTTCGACATTATCGATAGAAGGGTTTGGTTGAACCTCGTCAAAAACGGTACAACCCAGATTCGTATTGTTCAGATCTTGCAGCAAATTATCGGCAAGTCCGATATTCGAGATTCCTTTGTCCGTTACGAGAAGTAAATTCGTTGCTGTCGTCTTCTGAATTGCGTCTGATAGCTGGTGCACGCTNCCAGGGCCAGAGATTAAATCAGGAGTTGGCACTTTTATGCGCTTTAACGCGAAGCCCATGGCTAAGTGTGCGCATCGAAAGANTAATTTTTTCAAGGTCCACATTCTATTTCCCCAACGGCGTTTAGACTTTGCCTTTTAAAGCAAGTAAGTTGCAGCAAAGGTACTGTGATCTTAGCGCTGCTTGGTTTTTTTTGTTAGTCGNAAGTTAAATTAGATTCAATATTGAAAATCAAACTCTCGAGCGGGACTAATTTCGCTCAAGAGGGTACGTATGGTTNCTCAAATGGCTAAGATAGGTTCAGGTAAAAGTAGAGTTTAAAAATATGATTGAAGTGAGNCAGGAGCTTTCCACCCCGTTGGGATCGATAGTGGTCAATGGCGGATATGAATCCCGNTTCGAGAGGGTTTTTGCCCATTTTCTAGGAAATTTTTCGACTCGTGGAGAAATTGGCGCGGGTGTCNCAGTTACCTTGGAGGGTGATACCGTCGTCGATCTTTACGGAGGGTTCGCGGATCTGGAGTCTCGCTCGCGTTGGACCGAAAAAACGATGCCNGTTGTGTGGTCCAGCACGAAAGGGGCGACCTCGATTTGTTTGCACAACCTAGCTTTTCGAGGGATTNTAGATCTGGATGCGCCGGTATCTGAATACTGGCCAGAGTATGGTGTCGGCGATAAATCTGCGACTACAGTGAAAATGTTTCTCGATCATACGGCTGGGCTGCCTGCTATAAAGGAGCCGGTTCCTCAGAATGCTTATTACGATTGGCCNNTGATTACTAAGATCTTAGAAGATGCNGAGCTTTGGTGGAGGCCAGGCACTGCTCAGGGTTACCACGGTCTGACCAAGGGCTTTCTATGCGGAGAAATAGTTCGCCGAGTAACAGGTTTATCCATAGGTGAATTTTTTCAAAAAGAGTTTTCGGTGCCGCTTGACCTAGATTTTTTTATTGGACTGCCTGACGATCGCGTTTCTGATGCGGCGACAATGGTCTTCCCGGAACAAGAAGAACCTTTATCAGATTTTTTCGTCAGTGTTGAAGAAAATCCTGAGGGTATCCAGTCGAAAATGTTCAATAACGATGGGGGGCACATGTCAGAGTTCCAAACTACAATGGCCCTGAAGTCGGAAATCCCAGCCGCAGGTGGTTTGGCTACGGCTAGGGGGCTGGCAGGTGTTTACGCTCCATTTGCCTGTGGGGGTGAGTTAAGGGGAAAACGGTTTGTTGACGAGGACCAGCTGATTCGTATGTCCTCGGTTAGCTCAGCTAGTGGTCTCGATAGATGCCTTTTGGTCCCCATGCGTTTCTCTGAAGGTTTTACTAAGGCGATGGATAATCGTAAAGGGAAGCCGGGGAATCAAGATACAATATTAATGTCTGAGGATGCTTTCGGTTGCCCAGGCTTCGGGGGCTCGATCGGATTGGCTGACCCTGCTGCAGGCATGTCTTTTGGCTATTGTATGAACAAAATGGGACCAGGCACTGCATTAAACCCTCGAGGACAAGGCTTGCTTAATGCCACCTATGAAAGCTTAGGTTATCGGATCACTAGATCGGGACGTTGGTCGAAGAAATAATTTAAAAAAGATTAGATGGACGATCGCAGAGCTTAATTAAATTAATCAGTACCTGAATGCCCTTGCTTTATGATCTTCAGGTTTAATCCTTACACTACAAAATAGCTGTTGCAGCCGTCAGAGCGGCCCCCGCTATCAAGGCAGCGATAATCGCGTAGGGAATCTGAGTTAGGGCGTGCTCCATGACACCACAGCCACTGCCTTGAGATGCTAATACTGTCGCATCAGAGTAAAAGCATGCGTGACTACCGAATGCGCTAGCTGAGATAAGTGCGCCGATTGCGAGGGAAGTGCTAACACCAATACTCTCCGCCAAGGGTAAGACAATTGGTATCGCGATCGCAAAAACACCCCAGCTTGAGCCCGTAGCGAATGAAATTATAGACATGGTCGCGAAGACTAAAAGGGGTAGGAGGGTAGGTGTTAGCCAGGGTGTAACTTTTTCTATCACGTAAGTTGCAAGCCCGAGCTGATCATTTACCTCCTTAAACATAAAGGCAACCACGCAAATCGTTAGGGCAGGCAACATTATTTTGATGCCGTCTAGGATCGTGTCGAACAACTCTGTCCATGTTAGTAGTTTCTGAAAGCCGTAAAGTGCAGTAGTCATTCCGACAGCCATGATGACTCCCAGTTGAACGTCGAGATCGTACCAAGCACTGAAGCCGAGCAGCGCAACAATAGGTAGGAGGAAGTGATACATCTTGATATTTGGTGAACATGACGAGTCTTCATGACCGAATTTCACATTATCAGGATTAGCCGATGGCTGACTCCTACCGATCGTCTTCATGAGGCCGAGATCCGGTACTCTCCCGATCGCCACCAATGGTACCAGTAGGACAGCAATCCAAGGATAGAACATATAGGGTATGGCGCTGAGGTAGAGGGACATGCCTTCACCTTTGGGTGCGGCTCCCGAGGTTTCGAGCACTCCAGCAAAAAAGACCGCCCAAGTTGACACGGGAACAATGACGCAGATGGGTGCTGCGGTCGAGTCGACAACATAGGCCAGCTTCTCCCGAGAGATGCCAAACTTGTCGGTAACTTTTCGCATAGCCGCTCCAACGGCTAAAGCGTTAAGGTAGTCGTCAATAAAAATGAGGAGGCCCAAGAGCCAAGTGTAAAGCAGTGCAGTGCGGCTGTTTGAAGCTCTAGCAGCAAGCGACCGGCTGAATGCTTCGGCTGCGCCGACTCGCATAAGTAAAGCGATCAGGCTGCCCATCAGCCCGCAGACGATGATTATCCAGGCAATGGTTTCATCCATCATCACATCAAGCAAGACGGATGAAAAATTGGCAACTGCATTGCTTGGTTCCAGCAATAGTAGCCCTACGAGCACTCCTGCGAGGAGTGACTCTATAGGTCTGCGTGACCAAACGGCTACCAATACTGCTACCGTTGCGGGCACTAATGAAATCCATGTCGGCTCAGTCATTGATTACGGAGACCAATGTCAGGCGGTCTGTTCTTCAACCGCGCGCCAGGCAGCATCAAAGGCCGCATCCATCAGAGGTGTAGCTTCAGAATCTGAATTGGCTACGGAAATGAGCCCGAACTGTTTTCTGCCTATTTCATGGGGGGCCTTACCTTTCGGCCACTCTGGATCATGTAGCTGCTGGTACCAGTACGCGTACCCATGCGGAATACGATTGACGGTGATGGCTTTGATATCGGTTTCGTGATTGAAACCATGCTGGCCCAATATCGATTGCAACTGGTCGCGTATTTGATCTTCGTATTGCTCAAAAGTCGTGCCATAGATTTTATAACGACCGGCACGGAACAAATCTCTGGAAGTTCCTTCTTCAACGGTTGATGGCGTTGGCGAGGCCATCATGAACACGATCATGGGATCATCTGCTGATCGAGGTGGCT
Organism: Gammaproteobacteria bacterium; assembly: GCA_002694945.1. GTDB lineage: Bacteria > Pseudomonadota > Gammaproteobacteria > Pseudomonadales > Azotimanducaceae > UBA9659. The sequence goes on along the minus strand of NZNP01000046.1, from coordinate 3,055 downwards.
CATAGCCACCATTGGGAATGGGCGGGCCGGTACTTATCCACTGGAATGGATCAAAAGGGCACTGAGTAAAATTAACCCCCAACTTCGAGAAAGCTCTTCCGTTTTTCAACAGCACATTGGCGTATACGAAAGGAACTTTGACGCCATAGCTCAATCCGTCTTTTTGAGGCTGACTCATTTCAGGACAGAGAAGTGGAATCATCGCGTTGTAGCAGGCCAGAATGCAATGGTCTGAGGTCACGCGTACGGGTTGGTCTGCCTTTACATAGTCGACTTGAACTTTCTGGCCAACCTCTCTGACCCCGACGACCGTGCTCGACAGCCTTATGCGTGTTTGTTGCTGTTGGTCTAAAGCGCCATAATTAAATCGAGCCACAGCAACATCTTCAGGTCCCTGCATGTCTGGCGCCACTTCAGGAATAAGCTTCTGTACTACTAGACGTGCTACAGACGCGTTGCCATCCGGAAACATTCTGACCTCATAACTTCCTGTTGCCAGGTCACTGACGTACATTGCGGCGATCGATTCGGCAAAGTTCGCTACCCAACCTAGAGACCTTAGTCCTGGGGCCCCCGCCGAGATAGCCTCAAGTACGGAATGATGCCAGCCCGACGGGCCATTTAGATTTAGAAGGTGCACATCGACCAGTGGCACTGTTGTCGGATCAAGACCAACTTTGTCTACTAAGAAACGGTTATAACTTACGTTATTGACGTAATCCCACGCATCGGCGAGGGACAGCTCACCCAGAANATCTCTNTCACCGCCGAAAAAAGCGATAAGCTTGTCTTGTTCGTCGACTGNGATCGACAGTTTTCGAACCGCATCTGCGTACTCTCCTCGGCCATGCATTACTTTCATCCAGTTTCCTGAATGCGTCTCGTGGCCATTTTCGCTAAGTAGGCTCAGGCCAACATCAGCGGCTAATTTGCCGCCCAGGAGGTAGTTGCTGGGCGTATTCCTGCCCATTTCATCAATAAATGCTTCGTCTATACCAAGATCTCGTAATAAGCTACCGGCTTGGTCACTGTAATTGCCGGGGTTGTCGAGGTTCTGGGCACCGCCAAGACTTAGGACTATTCTCCCCGCGTGGTAAAATTCGTTACGCTTTGCGTGGCCACCAAAGTCGTCGTGGTTGTCTAGAATCAGAATCCTCGCGTCAGGTCCNATTTTTTTTCGATAGTAATAAGCTGCGGCAAGCCCGCTCATGCCGGCACCGACTATAACGAGATCGTAATGTTCATCCAGAAGTTGGTGGTCTTCAGGCTTCTGACCTTCCCACGCCAGAGCGTGCGCCACTTCAAAAGAACCGTCGTGGCTCCCGCGCATGCCGTTAAGTGAGGGGGGGTATGAGGTTTTATCAAGCTGTTTTGTGGTGNNNCTCGCGTTAGTNACCCGTATGTCGTTTTCGTTACTATAAGCTTGCAGGGCAATACCCCCGGTGCCAATCGCCAAGCCATTCAACAGGTCTCTTCTGGTTATTTTCGTTGCCAAAAACGTCTCCTCAAGTCCTATAATGACTATTGTTGTTTGCGCACATGCCAGTTGGCATGTTTACGTACGACGGTCGTCCTGTCAATAACGGGTCGACANNAGGTNAACGGGAACACAAGAACTTTGCATGAGTGAACGCCGAGAACAAATATTGCGGGTAGCTATCGGTATTATTGAAGATGAAGGCTATGGAAGTCTCGGTATGCGGGCTCTTGCGCGTGCATCTGGTATCAAACATGGCGCGATGCGATATCACTTTCGTACTTGGGAGGATTTGCTGCGAGCTTTGGTCGATTACATTGCCGCGGAAATCGGATCTCGTTTCAGCGAGAATTTTGCTGCTAATGGTTCAGATAGTCAGTCGCCTTCGGTTCGAGATATTGCTGAATTTATGCTGGACGATACGTCTGGAGATCCACTCTTAAGCGATAGACTTTGGCCCCAGCTGTGGGCGATGCAGCAGGTTGAACCACTAGTATCGGATTTGCTCGAAGATGTTTATGCTGAATACCTGAAACTGCTGGAGCAGGCTTTAGTCCAAGCAGGCGCAGTCTCTCCGCATGCAGAAGCTCTTTGGCTTGCGTCTTTGCTTGAAGGCGAATCTCTTTTCACTGGGATTGGGCGTCGCTGGTCCGGCGACAGGGAACTAGTGCGGAATTCGATCCTTGCTATGATCGATGAGCGGTATGGTTCACCTCCTTCTCGGTAAATCGTGATTAACCATTATCTCTATCGTCTCGGATCGATTCGTAGAAATTTATATTTGTTGCTGATACCGCAGGGTCCTGTTTAGTTCGCAGTCATATAGTATTTACGCAAGTGCTCTGTTATCTGCCAAGTCATTTCGGATCCTTTTGAGACAAAAAGAACCTCTCCCGGGCCAAACGATTCCTGGTTACCTTCTGAATTGGTGATGATCAGCCTGCCAGCAATGATGGTCATCATTTCGTTCACGGGGTAACTTGGAATGTGCATCTTGCACGGCGGGCACTCCCAAATGCCGGCATTAACTGAGCCATCTTCGGCATCAAAAAATGAAGAAGTTAGTTCATTTGAACGATCTGAAGTGAAGGATGATTTGGGTATCAGCCTCGAGGGAACGGGTTGAAGGCAAGTCTCGGGGAGTACTTTGAAGGTTTGGCCGGTCATTGATTTACCTTTTTACTAATGATGAGCCATGTTAGCCCCACAAGCATATACATGCCAAGTGGCATGTTTTAACATGCCGACTGGCATGTATATTCAAAGACTAATTGGCTATAGGATTTAAGGAGATTATAATGAAATTCACAAGACGTGATACAATGGCGATAGGTGGAGCGGCCGCGCTTACAACTATTTTACCGTCGCTGTCATCAGCGGCAATACCTGTAAATGAGTTAATAATGGGCGTTACTGGAGGTGCTGATGCCGCCTCTACAGGAATTTCCCTGACCGCGCCAGAAATTGCTGAGAATGGCAACACTGTTCCAATCTCTGTGGAGGCTCCAGGTGCCGTAGTAATTACAATTATGGCTGCTGGAAACCCTTTACCAGGAGTAGCTAAATTTAAGTTTGGCG
>NZNP01000045.1 GCA_002694945.1 Gammaproteobacteria bacterium | reverse complement strand
CGCCTTTTTATTATCGCAAGATCGTGCTTACAGTCTAAATTTATACTGCAGTGACACTGTCCTTCCGAGAGGCACGGTTGCCCCTTGATCAAGCGTATTTGCACCAGTGTTATCGATTGGTGTTCTGCCAGGGATAGCTCCTCCGCCAATAATGTAGTACTCGTCCCCTAAGTTTCGCGCGATGATATTTACCTGATGTTTTTCATCAGCAGTGTAAAAGCTCAGAGCCGCATCGTAGATCCAGAATGAATCTTGCACGAAGGGATTAAGGGTTGCCGTCCAGGCATAGTCGTCAGTGAAGCGGGCGTCAGCGGACAGGCTGTACCGCCAGTTATCATTTAGTGCTCGGTCGAAGGTAAACCCGATAAAGCCAGTAACATCTGCACTACCTGCGCCATCCTCGCCCTTCAGATTCTCACCGGTGGCATTAAAAAAGTCGTCCGAATAAACCGTATCGGTCCAGGCCCAGGCTGATCTGATGGTCAAGCCATCAATATCCGTCTGCCACAGCAAGTCGAACTCGAAGCCTTCAGTTTCCAGCGCTGAAGCGTTGAATGTACTGAACTGAATAGCGGTTGAATTGAAAAGCTGAACCTGCAGGTCCGTGTATTCGTAGCTAAAAATAGTGGCGTTCAAGCGCATGCCACCATTCATTAGGTTAGCTTTCATGCCGATTTCGAAACCGTCCGACTCCTCTGATTCATAGACGAGAAAACTAAAATCGCCATCAGGTGGATTCAAACTCGCTGACGGCAAAGCACTATTATCTACGCCACCCGATTTGAAGCCTTCTTTGTAGGCCGCAAAAACGCTGATGTCCTCTGTTAGGTAGTAGTTTATAGCAATCTCGGGAGAGAGGTTGTCGTCCTCAAATTCTAGACCATCAATCAACGGGGGTGCCCCGAAGGTGCCTTGGAGGAACAAGTGAACGTAGTCGATTTCGATTTTGCCCTCTTTTTCCTCGTCGGTGTAGCGAGCTCCAAAGGTAAGTTCCGTTTTCTCGTTGATATCCCAATAGAATGCAGCGAAAGCAGAGAAAACATCGGTATCTAGGAAGTGATGCTTGTTGTAGTCATAACCATTCCCGGTAATAGGGTCTGGTGCAAGCAAGCCGATGTTTACGGCGTATTGATATGCGTCGAACTCCTGCTCAATCTCCTGCCAGAATATTCCTGCCTGGAAATTAAATGAGCCGTCAAATTGGCTTGCGATTCTAATTTCTTGCGAAAAGCTTTCGTACAGGTTGTTGTGAAGACCTCCAAACACGCCAGCGCCGTAGCTGTAGTCGTCTAGCTCCCAGTGATCTAAGTCCACGTAACCTGTAACGGCAGTGAGGGTGTAGTTTTCACTGATGTCCCAGTCCATTTGTAAGGACATAAAGTCTGTCTCTTGTTCCAGACCTGGTTGCCCGTCGTCATATCCCTCGACAAGGCCTGCACGGAGTGCTGGATTGAGTCCGATCTTCGAGGTGTTGCCATTGATTTTACAATCGTCCACACCTTGGAAAAATATAGCACCCAGCACGACAGTGGGCTGATGTGCGCCCTCGGGACAAACTTCTTCTACGTAAGCGGTGCCAGCCCCGTCATTGTCGAATTCAGAGTAGTTGTATTTTAGTTTCGCTCTAAAGTCATCGGTGGGCTCCCAAACTAGAGTCAATCGAACATTAGTGCTCTCGTCACCGTAATATTTTTCGGCGCCATTGATCGCTGCATTTGGATCGTTATCAAACGAGTAGTTCTCAAAAAGTTCGTCGTTTTTGGTACCGCCGACAGCAAGCCGTGCACCTAATGTGTCGGTAACGGGGCCCGAAACGATCATTTCATAGAAAGTTCCGTCGTACTCGGTCTCGACACCTGCACTAAATTCGAACTCAAACTCGTCGCCAGGGTCGTTGGTAGTAATAGAAACAACACCTGCCGTCGCTGATTTTCCGAAGTAAAGGGATTGCGGCCCTTTCAAAACTTCAAGCTGACGCATGTCCATGTAACTATTGTGGATAAAGCGGCCTCTGTTAACGACAACTCCGTCTAGGTTGATAGCGACTGAGTGGTCGAACGCTGCTGAAATAGAACTCGATCCGATGCCTCTCAATCGCAGGGATGAGCCGTTTCCAGACCCGCCTTGCGCGATTACCATATTTGGTACCATCTTGGCGGCGTCGGCTAGGTTAGTGATGTTGTATCTGTCTAGATCCTCTTCGGTCATAGCTGAGATCGTCACAGGAACATCCTGCAATCCCTCTGATTGTTGCCGAGCTGTGACAATTACTTCTTCGATAACAGTCTCCGCGCCATAGACGGCGGTGCTCCCTAGAACAACAGCCAGCGCGAATGCGGCTGTTTTTGCAAATTTCATAGATTTCTCCCCAAGTAATGCTGCAAAAGTTCGAATGCAAAAGTGGCCAATTCCCCACGCAAAAACAGAGTTTTGGGGGGAAAATAACGCAGCTACTCTAATCGAGCATAACGGGGTGGTCAAGCCGAAACTGGTACTCGTTTCGAGTCTGAAGATATTATAAAAAGGGCGTTTCGAGACGTTCTAAGCAGCGCTGACGGTTTTTTTAACACGTTTGTTGTTCAAAAGAGACTTTAGGTATCGGCCTGTCTCAGACGCCGGGACGTTGGCGATGTCCTCTGGGGTTCCGTAGGCCATAATTTCTCCGCCGTCCGGGCCACCATTAGGACCAAGGTCAATTATCCAGTCTGCAGTTTTGATGACATCCAGGTTGTGCTCAATAACGGTGACCGTATTGCCAGCGCTAACCAATCTTTCCAGAACTGCAAGTAACTTCTTAACGTCTTCAAAATGGAGCCCCGTGGTCGGTTCGTCCAGGATATAAAACGTTTTACCTGTCGCTATTTTCGATAGTTCCCTGGCNAGTTTGATACGTTGAGCCTCNCCGCCTGACAAAGTTGAAGANGGCTGGCCGAGGTGGAGGTAATCAAGACCCACATCCGCCAACAATTGAAGCTTNNTAACAATTTTGGGGTGTTCCGAGAAGTGCTCGACTGCTTCAGCAACGGTTAGGTCCAATACATCTGCAATCGATTTGCCTTTGTAGCGCACCTCGAGGGTCGCGTCGTTAAAGCGTCTACCATTACATTCCTCGCACTTCACATAGACATCCGAGAGGAAGTGCATCTCAATTTTCCTGACGCCATCGCCCTGACAATCTTCACAGCGCCCTCCTTTAACATTAAATGAGAAACGTCCAGGTTTGTAGCCTCTCATTCGTGAACCCGGCAGTTGAGAAAAAAAGTTTCTGATTTCGTCGAAAACTTTAATGTAGGTAACTGGATTACTTCTGGGTGTTCGGCCTATAGGTTTCTGATCAATGGCCACTACTTTGTCCAATTTTTTCAAGCCAGTAATTTTTTCGTGCAGGCCAACTTTCAGGGTAGATTGATGGAACTGCCGGGCGAGGGCCGGGTACAGAATGTCGTTAACTAGAGTAGATTTACCTGCGCCAGAAACACCTGTGACGGCTGTCATGATTCCAAGTGGAAACTTGACGTCAATGTTTTTCAGGTTATTTGCAGCTGCACCCTGTATAGATATTTCGTCAGCAGCTTGGCGGCGCTGCTCTGGGATCTCGATAGCTGTCCGGCCAGAAAGATAGTTGCCTGTGATTGATTGACGATTTTTTTCGAGACTTTTGGGTGTACCGCTGTGCACGATGTCACCCCCCAGCACTCCAGCAGCGGGACCAAAGTCAATCACGTAGTCTGCGGCACGGATTGTATCCTCGTCATGTTCGACGACGATTACAGAATTACCGATGTCTCGCATCCTGCAAAGAGTAGCCAGAAGTTTTTCATTGTCACGCTGATGTAAGCCAATGCTTGGTTCGTCGAGAATATAAATGACCCCTGCTAGCTCTGAGCCAACCTGGCTGGCAAGGCGTATCCGTTGTGACTCGCCGCCCGAGAGCGATGGTCCCAGACGGTCTAGAGACAGATAAGACAATCCGACGGAATTTAGAAAGCCCAACCGGTTGCTAATCTCTTTTAAGACTTCGGTCGCAATTTCGCCGGCAGCTCCTGGAAGCCGCAGATCGCTAAAAAACTGGAAAGTCCTATCGATTGTCCAACTTGACACCTCTACCAGTGTGATNCCGTTTACTCTAACGGCGGCGCTCTCTCGCCGCAGTCGCTCTCCGTTACAAGTTTTACAAGGTGTATTTGCCAAGAATTGCGAGTACCAGCGCTTCATCCCTTCGGACTTGGTATTCCTAAAACGCCGCATTAGGCGGTTGACCAGCCCCTCATAGCGCTGGTTATGTACCCCATGATTGCCCCAGTTGATTTTGTAACGCTTGTCACCGGTTCCGTAGAGTATGGTTTTTTGTTGTGCCTTACTAAGCTTGCGCCAGGGCTTATCNAGAGAAATTTTAAGNTGATTAAACATCTGCCGATGAAAGATGGCTCCCATGGATTTACTGTCATTATCTATGCGACCGACCGATTTTAGTGCGCCTTCTCTGATAGTTAGGGATCGGTCTGGAATCAAGAGGTCTGGGTCGAAGGCTACTTGGGTGCCCAGCCCATTGCAGTCGTGGCACATGCCTTGCGGACTATTAAAAGAGAAGGATTGAGGAGTTAGAGCTGGGAACGAAACACCGCATGCTGAGCAAGAAAGGGATTCCGAATACAATCTGTCATCTTCTCCCTCAAACCCGGCGATTAATACCCCGTCGCCATATCGAAGCGCTGATTCGACGGACTCCGTTAGCCTTTCTTCTGCATCTTCCTTGATAACAATCCGNTCGATGACAGCTTCCACCGTGTGTTTTTTTCTTTTGTCCAGGGCTTCTATTTCATCTGTACGAACGATCTCNCCATTGATCCTAAGTCGGACGAAACCCTGTACTTTGGCGTCCTCAATCATTTCACGGTGTTCGCCTTTTCTATTAACCAGCAGTGATGCTAATAGATAGAGTCTGGTGCCGTTGGGCCATGTCATGAGCTCATTAACGATCCTTTGCGCTGTTTGGCCTTGTACTTTATGTCCGCAGGAGTGGCAGTATTGGGTGCCTACGCGCGCGAACAGGACACGTAAATAGTCAGAAATTTCNGTGATGGTACCGACTGTCGAACGTGGGTTCCGTGATGTGGTTTTCTGCTCNATGGATATCGTTGGGGACAGTCCGCGGATTGTGTCATATTTGGGCTTCTCCATTTGGCCCANAAATTGTCGTGCGTAGGCCGAAAGAGATTCCACNTAACGNCNTTGACCCTCGGCATACAGAGTGTCGAAGGCGAGAGAGGACTTNCCAGACCCGGATACCCCTGTAAGCACGACCAGTTNACGCTTAGGAATTTTGACCTCGATAGACTTGAGATTATGCTCTCGCGCTCCTCGAATAAGAATGTGATCGAGTTCTTCTGCAGCTTTTTTCATGGTTCTGTACTTCTTCAATCAGCCGACAATGGTTTGAAGGTTTGTCGCGTCGTCAAAAATTAATGGCAGCTTGTTGCTAATCTGCGGGAGATCATNNCTATACANTTTTACGAGTATGTTCAAGTGCAAAATAAGTCGAGGGCTTCGACAATAGCTGGTCGCTGTAAAAACTTTACTTTGTAATTGAAAAAAATGTTTCACGAAATTTGCCGTTTAGAAATTAGCGGATGCAACTTTGGACGTTATGGCATAATTATCAAGCTTCACTCAGGGTAACAAAGCACAATGGCGAAAACAGTAACAGGCTGTTTGTTAATAATTGGCAACGANATTCTTTCAGGACGAACTCAGGATACAAATTTGGCCCATTTGGCGCTGGCTTTAAACGAGCTTGGCGTTAGGNTGGTACATGCCAGAGTCATTCCGGATATTGAAGAAATTATTATCGATACTGTCAATGAATGCCGGCAAACTTATGACCATGTCTTTACGACTGGTGGCATTGGCCCCACTCATGATGACATCACCGCGGATTGCATCGCTAAAGCTTTTGATACGGAACTTCATATGCATCCCGCTATAGTGGAAATTATTAAGCGTCGAGAAGCTCCGCCAGAGGTCATGGAATCTCGATTGAGGATGGCACGGGTCCCAGTAGGTTCAGCGTTGATCGAAAACCCTACGGGTGGACCTGCGGGATTTCAGATCGGTAATGTCTATGTGTTGGCAGGTGTGCCGATGGTTATGCAGGCCATGGTTAGCACTTTGACGAAGGAACGTCTGGACGGTGGAGATCCTGTTCGGTCACGGAGTGTTGGGGCTTTTCTTGGCGAGAGTGTGATCGCGAATGACCTTGCCGCTGTTCAGGATGAACATCCCAATATTGATTTGGGGAGTTATCCGTTCTATCGAGAGGACGGATATGGGACGAACCTTGTGATGCGTGGAACCGATGAGTCAGAGCTTGAAGTTATGCTTAAAAAGGTGGAAGCGCTCATCATCAAACTAGGTGCGGAGCCCCAGTACGAATAAATGTTGTTTTTCAGTCCGGTCCTAATTGATTTGGGAGGCATGGGTTTTACGGAATTTGAGATTGGCAAGGTAAGTATTGGCAGACTGAATCGTCAGCCCTAAGAACAACGGCATCGAACTAAATAAGAGAGGGCTCACCAATGGCAATCGAAAAGATATGGCAGAAACTTGACGAGTCGTCACTGAAAAGAGTCAGTGGTCAGTTGGGTGTCTTCGAATTAGGCAACAAANCGGGCGAAGTTGTTTACATTGGTGTNGCNGACGCACGCAGTCTTTTTGGCCTTCATGGAGAGCTGGCAGCGAAAATCGGTTCTGTCGAAAATTTCAGGTGTGAAGTCACGACGGCATACAGTACTCGACGGCAGGAATTGTTGATGCAGCATCATGCGAAGCATGGTCAATACCCTTGTTTAAATGCCGTCAGTGAAACTCTTAGCCTTGGGAGGCTTTCACCCTGATGCAATTACAGATGACTGAAGAACAGGTGCTCATTGTTGAGTTGGTGCGTCGATTNGTGCGAGANGAAATTCTTCCTCTTGAAATGAATCTGGATCCTGACGCAGACAAGCTTGATGAGCCTGATGAAATCAGGCTCAAGGAGATGACTCGCGAGATGGGGCTTTACGGACTGGGCATTCCTCAGGAATACGGTGGGCCTGATCTGGACATGGTTACAATGACACTCATTGCCATCGAAATGTCTCAACACCGCGCAGGTCTCTATGTACCATGTTATGGAGTATTCGGTGGGGCTGGCCTTGCTCAGCTGTTCGAGGCAAACGAAGATCAGAAAGAACGTTATTTGCTGCCGACTTTACGCGGCGAAAAATCAGGTTTTTTTGGTCTGACCGAACCTTCGGGAGGTTCGGACCCTGCCCGGGCCATTCAGACAAAAGCTATAAAGGATGGCGATAATTGGGTAATCAATGGTGGGAAAATCTTTATTTCCGGTGCCGATCAAGCAGATTACGGATTNGTATTTGCTCGTACCTCGCCTGAAAAAGGTCGGGGCGGAGTGACTTGCTTCATAGTCGACACGGACACTCCAGGCTTTCATGTTCGGCGAGTTGTTCACACACTCCGATCGGCTCGATATGCGACAGAGCTCCAGTTCGATAATATGCGTGTCCCTCAGAAAAATATCCTTGGCGAGGTAAATAAAGGATTTGCGATTGCCAACGACCGTTTATCGCGGCAACGCATCCCCTACAGTGCCGGGTGTATAGGAGTAGCCGTTAAGGCCCACGAGATGGCTCTCGAGTATGCTGGTGTTAGAGAAACTTTTGGCGCCGCATTGTCCTCTCGGCAGGCGGTGCAATGGATGCTGGTAGATAATGAAATCGATATTCAACAAGCGCGCTGGGCCACCCTAGAAGCTGCGAGCCTAGCTGATCGTGGTGAACCTTTTCGAAAGCAAGCGGCGATGGCGAAGTTAATCGCGTCAGAGGGAGCTTCACGTGTAGTCGACCGCTGTATTCAGATTTACGGTGGTTATGGTGTGACTAAAGACTTTCCNTTTGAGCGTTGGTACCGGGAGATGCGTATTCGTCGAATTGGCGAAGGCCCCTCGGAAGTCCAGCGTCACATTATTGCTAGAGATATTCTTGGTCAGAGTTTGCGGTAGTACTTGTCGTCGTCGAGGTCAAATGAAGCAGCAGTTTGCCGGTGGGTGCTACGAAGCTAAGNGCCTCAATGGTCTCCAACACAATTTGGTGCTGATACCGCCGTTAGAACGGCCGAGCCCTGTGGTTGGTTCAATTGTTTCCTCGCTTAAAAAGACTATTAGTTTGCATTTATTTGGTACGCATAAAAACGGGCGTTCCAGGATCGCTAGCCAGCTAGTTAATATGCTCGATGACAAAGGATTGATATCTTGAGCGGCGCTGAGTCAGCCAGGCATCGCGGGCCATCCGGCATGCTATTATTCATGACGATATTTCTGCTGTTACATATTCCTCTATTTATTTATCCGGTATTTCGACTTGGTGACTGGCTGGGATTAGGTGATTTATTGGTCTGGATAACCGCGTTACCAATAGTTCTCAGTCAAATCATTAGTCGCTGGTTGCTCCGTAAGGTCAGGCAAGAGTGGTTAAAGCGCCTTCGTCAGTTCGCCGACCTGATTCTTGGTATAAGCCCGGTAGTACTTATCAATTTACTTCTTGCTGAAATAGCGGTGGCGCTTGGTTGGATTGCAGCCGAATCAGCTGCATGGACTGTGCTCGCAGTAAGTTTCTTGATAGGCGGACTCGGTGTGTTGGTCGCGCTTTATCCTTTGGTTAAGCGGGTGAATCTCAGATCCTCGAAGCTAGCAATGCCTCTCCGAATTGTACAAATTACTGATGTACACATTGGATCGAGAAGCGCACGCTTCCTTGAGGAATTGTTGGCTCGTATTGTTCCATTGGAGCCAGACTTACTCTGTATCACAGGCGACTTTATTGATGCCTGGGCCGTCCCTGAAAAGGAACTCGTCGCGCTGCGAAACCTTGACTTTCCGATTTATTTTTCGACTGGTAATCATGAACGCTACGAAGATTTAGAAGCTATTTTGGCGCGGCTAGAAAACCTTGGTGTAGTCGTGCTTTGTAATCGAGCGGTGATGCACCGAGATGACGTTCAGGTTATCGGTATTGATGATCAAGATGATGTTCGTCAAGTAGAACGAGAGTTGGCCAACATTCCATTAGCAGAACGAAGTTTTAAACTGCTCATGTATCATCGACCAGTGGGCCTGGAAGCAGCGGCCAGCGCAGGAATAGATCTGATGCTCAGTGGCCACACACACAATGGACAGATATTCCCTTTTAACCTTTTGGTAAAACGTGTATTCAAAAGAATTGTAGGCATGTATTCCTTGTCGGATACTGTCCTTTACGTTTCGCAGGGCACCGGCACTTGGGGCCCTGTTATGAGAATAGGAACGCGTTCTGAGATCACACTATTTGAATTGGAGAAGTTAGAGTGACAGAAGTATCGGAAGATTTTCGATTGGAAATTCGGGGATGGTTGGAGACAAACTGTCCCGAGTCTATGCGAACACCAATGCCTCAAGATGAAATGCCAAGTGGTGGAAAGAAAACACATTACAAAAATCCGGATACTAAGCGCTGGATGGATCTTTGTGCAGAGAGAGGATTAACGGCTCCAACCTGGCCNGTTCAATATGGCGGTGCCGGTATGGATTCGGCGCAACATCAGGTACTAAGGCAGGAAATGGCTCGAATCAATGCTCGGCAACCCCTGGTAGGCATGGGTTTGTCGATGATTGGTCCGGCACTACTTGAATTTGGCACTGAAGAACAAAAANCTGAGCATCTGCCAAAAATAACGCGAGGCGAAATTTGGTGGTGTCAGGGGTACAGTGAGCCCAACTCAGGCTCAGACTTGGCAAGTCTGCAGACGCGTGCTGAAGTAGATGGCGATGAATATGTCATTAACGGTCAGAAAATATGGACCTCGGGAGCGAATCATGCGGACTGGATCTTCTGTTTGGTTCGAACTGACACCGATGCACCAAAGCACAATGGCATAACTTTTGTACTATTCGACATGGATCAAGCTGGCGTGACTGTTAAACCCATTAAACTGATCAGTGGATTGTCTCCATTCTGTGAGACTTTTTTTTCAGATGCCCGAGCCTTGCGTTCCAATGTAGTGGGCAGGGTTAATGAAGGTTGGACGGTAGCCAAGCGNCTATTGCAGTACGAAAGAACATCTATCGGCGGCGGCGGTGGTCAGAGACCAAGGTCCGTTGCTGAATTTGCCAAGGATTTTATTGGAACCAGTAATGGTCGTATTAATGAGGCAAGCCTTAGAGATTCGATCTCTGAGCATTCGATGAATGATCATGCTTTTGGTTTAACGGTTAGACGCAATGTAGCAGAAAGTCAGTCGACACAGGCGCCTAGTTTCGTTTCGTCGATGTTTAAGTTCTACGGAACGGAACAGAACAAAAGACGTCTTGANTTGATGATTCAAGCTATGGGTACTCAGATGCTGGGCTGGGAGGGCGAGGGCTTTGAGCCCGATGAATTAACGCAGACGCGTGCATGGCTGAGAAGTAAGGCGAATTCAATTGAAGGAGGCACAAGCGAGGTCCAGTTAAATATCATTGCGAAACGGGTTCTTGGTCTCCCGGATTAGAGGTTTTATGACAATTCCTGGAAGTCGAAACTCTCAAATTAGAATTTTGACATCCTGCTTAATGATTTCTCTTTGATTGTGCAAACGAAACAGTTGAAGATGACCCAGCGCTTACCGCCAGATCNTTAGTCCAGCCTGCTATAATCGCGCGCTTTTCGCGAAACACTAGTGTAAAACCGATGACTATAGTCAAAAAGCCCAATGCGGCGTCCAGGAATTATTTTTCCCAGCGACTCAGNTTGCATTATCTCGATTGGGGNAATCATGATAAACCCACTTTACTNTTGGTTCATGGGAATCGTGATCATTGTCACAATTGGGATTGGGTAGCAGAGAATTTGTGTGATGATTATCANGTCATAGCGCCGGACTTCCGCGGTCATGGTGACTCGGAGTGGGTAATAGGTAGTTCTTACAGTCATAGTGAGTATGTTTATGACTTGGCTCAACTGATCCATCAACAGGACCTGGCTCCTTTAACGATAATTGCGCATTCGCTGGGCGGAGGGGTGGCACTTCGTTATGCAGGGATCTATCCCGAGAACATCAAAAAGATGATTGTCATAGAAGGTACCGGAGGTCCGCCGGGTGAGTTGGATCAGAGACCACCTCATGAGCGCATGCGAGAGTGGATTGAGAGCACTCGTANAGTTTCTGGTCGAATTCCAAAACGTTATCCTAATCTTGAAGACGCTTATCAGAGAATGCACGAAGCAAACAGCCACTTGAAAGAGGATTGGGCCAGGCGCTTAACGGTTCATGGGGCCAATCAGAATGAAGATGGCTCTTACAGTTGGAAATTTGATAACTATACACATTGCATGTCGCCATACGACATGCCACGTGACGATGTAAAGAAACTTTGGGGGCGAATAGAAGCGCCAGTATTGCTTGTTTCCGGTGCCGACTCCTGGTTCCATGCTCAGGGTCGTGAGGATCCGATTCCTTATTTTAAAGATGCCCGTCATGAAGTTGTTAAGNATGCTGGTCACTGGTTGCATCATGATCAGTTAGACGAGTTCCTGGCGTTGGCGCGACTTTTCCTCGACGAGTAATAAAAGGAAATAGTTAGGTTATTTAGTGGGTCCTTAAGTCAGGAACCACTCGAGCAGCGCAGCATTTTCGGTTCGACAGTAACTGTGAGATAGGCCGTCAATAATGCGGCAAGTCAAATTAGCCCCTGCAGCCGTAAGCTCCGCCTGTGCCATCTGTGCGGTTTCTACCGGGAACATCCAATCATGGGTACCATGTACCTGGTAGATACTTCGGTTTTCAGCGAACTGTATGTTCCCAGACATTGTGATTTCCGGATGCAGAACGCCGGAAAATGACGCCAGGTGAGTAAAGGGTGATGCCTCCCTTAGTCCGGCCAGCAGGGTATAGGTTCCTCCATCTGACATGCCTGTCAGCAAGACCTTTTGTCGATTTATATTAAGCATATTGGCGATAAATTCGATTTCCTGGATAAGCACAGGCAAATCGATGTCTTCGTCCATCAATGACCAGGTGTCCCCTTGGGAGGTAGGTGCCATCAACACGAATCCTCTAGTGCGGGCTTCTCGTAACCATGCCCAGACGAAGTCTGCGCCGTGACCCGTGCCGCCNTGCAGGGCAATAATTAGGGGAGTGGGCTCTGACTTGTCGAGATACTCGGGAACGTACACTGAGAACCCCCCCCGGGACTGACGGTCGTTGTTTGCATGTAAAAGACCGACTTCCTCGCTGGGTTGATCCTTATTGAGCATGTCTAGCAGCTTCTGGTTATCACGCTGTGGCTTTTCTAGAAAATATTGACTGATCGGCCTTAGCACGGTGGCGACTGGATAGAGTTTTTCTTGNGCACGTGTGTTGGCGCGAATTGCCTTCATTGCCGCCCATTGGTCACCTTGGCTACTGGTGATGCCATCGCAGGCTCTTAGTGCATAGTTGGTAGCTTCAAGGAGATGGTTCGCAAATTTCTCAACATGTTCCGGATACTGCAGGTCTACAAATCCNGCTGAAGCGGTTTTCAGTTCTGCTTCGAACGGTGANATGAAGTCGGCGAGTTGTGCTAATCGGGAAGGATGCATGTTTTGCTGGACCTGCTCAAAGGCTTCCATNGTGGTCAGCAGCGTTGGCGTCAGTCGGGTAATCGCGTCAAGTAGTTGGTCGTCACTGTCAGTCATGTTGGTGAAAAGTGATGGTGAGCAGGCACTATTACTGATGGTTGCGTCNTAGGCAAGTATGGTAATCCGTTAGCAAAACCGATAGGTTGCGTTAGTCCTACAATTTTTTGGAAATGGTCGCGCTCCATAGGTCATGTCAGTAGATCACGATAGTGGCTTTACTCGCCACGTTCCGCCCCCTTGTCTTGAAGAAGTCCAGGTGTTGTATGTTGATGACCATATCTTGGTCGTCAACAAACCGGCAGGACTGTTGTCAGTTCCAGGCCGCTTCTTAAAAGATTCTGTGTTGCATAGGATGCTTTTTGAGTATCCCGATGCTGTCATAGTTCATCGACTCGATCTTGATACATCAGGTTTGCTTGTGCTTGCGTTGTCGAAGAAAGCTGTATCCGATCTGAACCGGCAGTTTAGAGAACGTTCAGTTAGAAAATACTACGAAGCATTAGTTTGGGGCCATGTACCGGACACGAAAGGGCTTATCGAATTGCCAATTCGACCTGATCCTAACAACCGGCCACGGCAGATAATTGATCACGCGAAGGGAAAGGCTGCACAAACGCGCTATCGCGTTATCAATATTGGTCGTCAAAGTTCCAGATTGCGTTTGCAGCCTATAACAGGCCGTAGCCATCAACTCAGAATCCATCTCGCCAGTATCGGCTACCCTATTCTTGGATGTGATCTTTATGCTCATCGAGCTGCGTTTGAGGCAGCAGACAGGCTGATGCTTCATGCAACTAGCCTNCGCATCAGTCACCCGACTACCCTCGAGTCTCTTGATTTTAGGTGCCCAGCGGAATTTTCTGTTANCGGTTGATNAGTCTANTTCGGTTGTNTTGAGTTCAAGCGTTAATTGAGAGTCTTTTTGTCTGTTNATTTCTNGTTTGAGNTGTCTGGTTTTGCCTTATNCTCAGGTCCGTCGATGTAGTTTTTCCCTTGTAGCATGANNAATGCGATAACGGCCCTTGTTTTGAGGCCAANCTCAGTGGCTAGGCCGACACAATCAGAGAAAGTCCAGTTTTCTTTTTCAGCTATCCTCTGCTCCAGACCGGGTTTCACAAGCGAGCTAACCGTTTCTTTTTATTTTTCACGTAGTCCACAAGGATGTACTCGCCAAGGTTTTGAGGCTCCGCGTAGAAGATTCGGCCTCCATTTATTCTGCTCATATTTTCTACAAAGGCTTTCAGGTAATGGTTTTTATCAAGCATAAATGTGTTGATGGTGATGTTCTTGCTCGTACAGTTTTTTACTGCACGCAGAGTCTTGCCAATGGTCGTCGGCGTTGGTGGGTAAGCAAAGACTGGTCGACCGTTCTCGAGGTGCGCCGTCGGTTCGCCGTCGGTAATCATTACAACCTGTCGCGTCCCTTGTCGATGCTTCGCGAGCAATTTTCCCGCAAGAACTAAAGCATGCTGTATGTTTGTACCTAAGAGGTAGTCATCATACTGTAGGTAGGGTAAGTCGTATGGTTTGATTTCTTTCGCATAAGCCGAAAAGCCGAGTATATACAGACTATCCTGAGGATAAGCAGAAGAAATCAGGTTGTGCAGAGCCATAGCAACCTTTTTTGCTGACTGAAAAGAGCCACGTAAAGCCATAGACCACGAAAGATCAACCATGAGTACCGTCGCTGTTTGCGTGATAAGCTCTGACCGATAGACTTCAAAGTCCTCACTACGCAACTTGATTGGGGTGCCTGAACCATCGCGATCGACGGCATTACGAATAGTTCTCGGCATATGTAAATGGAAGGGGTCACCAAATTCATAAGGTTTGGACTCTTCTGTGCGTTCACCAAAACGTCCTTCCTCGGGCACGGCGTGATTACCAAGCGATTGCTTTTTTAGTTTGTTATAGATTTCGTCCAGAGCCTTTTGCCCAAGGCTCCTTGTCCCCCGGGGAGTTAGTTCCCATTTATTCCCTTCCTTTCTGACATAACCAGCGTTTTCCATGGTTTTGAGCATGCTACTCATTTTCTCGAGATCCACGAGGGCTTCGTCGCCCAGCAGTTCCCGAATCATATCGTGGTCAATATTGTCCACTTTGCCATTGTACTGGGCGTGCTGCATTTGTTGCTCGAGCTGATCTAGTTTCGACATCTCCTGCATTAGCTCGATTGCTGCTAGAAGGTCGATCTCCTCGTTTCCAGAAAAGTTATACTCTTTGCCCTGAGGATTTAGAAAATCGAGCTCCTTGGCGAGTTTTGCTAATTCATTGTCCAGGTCTGGATCACCAAATTTACCGTGCATCATTGCTTGCATTTGATGCTGCTGATCCGTACTCATAGAATTGACGAGCGATTGAGTTACCGACATCTGTTGCTGAATCTGGTTAAGGAACTCTTCTAAGTTCTGCGGGGGCGAATCACCGAACATGTCTCCATGCTTTTCCATGAAACTGTTAAAGTCTGGGTCTTCGCCGGCTATTTTTTTTACTAGCATCTCATTGAGATCCTTGACCATTTCCTTGATGCGTTTAATGTCGCCCTCGGATATTTGATCAATCATCCGACATATATTCTTGAACAGAGATTGAGTCATCGCTTTACGAAGGTGATTGATGAGCTTTAGGAACTCCTTTTGTGCGTCAGTGTTTAAAAACTCATAATCCTGCAACGCATTGATCATGCTGGCACTGTCATCAGGTAAATTTTTGATGAATTCATAATTTTTTTCGCCGATGCTGCTAAGTAATTGATCAGAATAACTATTCTTCTCTGACTCTGCGCTTGCCTCTCCAGGAAGACTATTTTTCGTCAGACCTTCTCCCAGGCTCTCGATAAACTCTTGCGCATGATCGGGACTTCTTGTTCTATCAATCCAATCGTTGATGGTTTTTTTTTCCATGTCGAGGATTTCATTTAATTGCCGCCGGATGTCTTCCATGGTGCTGCCGATATCGAAGCGTTCGAGTCTTTGTCGGCGCTCATCTTTCAATTGTTGTAGGAGTTCCCTTAGGCCTCGCATGTTGTCGCCGTTTTCGGTATCCATCCCGCGCTGCATGAGATAGCGCATTGCCTGTTGCAAATCTCCGAACTCCATCAGGTCATCCGATAGTGCTTTCATAATCTGGTCTGCATCGAGTTCTGTATTTTGTGTGCCATCCCAAGCAGAGTATCGATTGAGTCGAAGAGCCATTTATAATTAACCTATGTAAGTTGTAAGATTTCCAACGCGGTCTTTGTTTAGAAGTTGATTAAGATGGAGTCCCTCTAAGACGAATTCGATCGCAGAAGCTCTTATCGCTGGACAGTCGCTTTGGGAAAGATTTGTGACTACTTTATTTAGTCCATCGACACGCGAGATAATGTCATCGTAATCATCAGATGCCATTGATTCGCCAGTGGTGACCTGAAGACCATCGGCAAATTGTAGAGCGAGAGTTTCCATGTCCAGGTCTTCCGAGAATCGTGCGAAGACATTTCTGACGGCGTCTTGAAGCAGTCTCTCCATAATTTTTTCCTCTCTTCCTTCTTCCATTGCCTCAAACTCTATCTTGCCTTGCAGCGAAGGCATGATGAAAGGCAGATCTGAAATTCGAGGCACGATGTCCTTTTCATCGACTTCAATAGAGCGACGAAAAGCGTTAGCTAGCACTGACTCGTAGTTGGCGATGGACGCGCGGACGGAAACTCCCGAACGTTGATTAATGTCAGGCGATTTTCTCGCCTGCTGGGTGATTTCGGCGATTATCTGAGCCATAAAAGGCGGCACCTCCTGCCTATATTCACCCAGGTCAAGTTTGCGTTGCTCTTGTTCCATTATCGATATTTCTTGAGGAAGGCTGTTTGGATAATGTGTTCTGATCTGCGAACCATAACGATCTTTCAATGGAGTGATTATCCGTCCCCTGTTCGTATAGTCTTCAGGGTTAGCAGTAGCGACAATGACTACATCAAGGTCTAGTCGGATCTTATGTCCGCGTATCTGAATATCACGTTCCTCCATTACATTAAGCAGACCTACCTGTATTCTTTCAGAGAGATCGGGTAGCTCGTTGATGGCAAATATGCCGCGATTGGTGAGCGGGATCAGGCCAAAATGTAAGGCTTCTTCATCGGATAGGTAACGGCCCTCGGCAATCTTGATCGGATCAATTTCACCGATCAGATCTGCGATAGTGATGTCAGGCGTTGCCAACTTTTCACCGTAGCGCATCTCAGGAGTAAGCCACTTTATAACTGCATCGTCGCCCTGATCCTCGATGACTTTTTGTCCTTGCGAGCTAATTGGTGCAAACGGATTCTCTGGAATGTCGGCGTCAGCGAGTATGGGTGTTTTGTCATCTAGCAGACAGGTTAAGCTGCGGATGATTCGTGACTTTGCTTGGCCACGCTCGCCGAGCATGATGATGTCTTGGCCTGATAAAACAGCATTTACTATCTGTGGAACGACAGTATCTTGATAACCAATAATGCCAGGGAAAAGTGTCTCTTTAGTCTGCAGCTTGCGAATTAGGTTAAGTCGCATTTCTTCCCTCACTGGCAGAACCTTGTAATTATCGGCTTTAAGCTCTCTCAGTGTCGTAGCTTGGCTCACTTGGCTCTCCGTTATCCGTGAACGTGTGTAACCCAATAAATAGTATGCCAAAAGGCTTTTCAAGTCTTTCCTTTAGGTCTCGTTAGGCAGTCTAGTTTTCCCCGCACCTTGCATTAGAAGTAGTTAAATAGAATTGGATACGTCAGATCAGTTTAGCGTCGCTGCTTTCAATTTCTCGTGTTCTCAATAGAACGAACCGGTTTCATTGTTGGATAGAGAAAAGACTTTTGATACTACATCGTGTGAAACCGATCGGAGTCAGCTCCGGGAAATAAGGGTAATCTTGCAATACCTTCGATGGACGAGTTAGCCCTACAAAATAAAGGCTTAGTCTTAAAGGGGTTTTTCGGCAGTAAGAATAGCTCGAATGGGCGCTGGATAACCTTCAACCGTTTTTGATCGGTCTCTAGCATCAAGAAAGTCAGCAAGTGATTCAAAATTCATCCAAGGTGTTCTGCGTTGTTCTTCCAATGAAGTCGTGGTGACGTCAACCAATTTGGTGTTCGTGAAACCGATGCGACTTACCATCTTCTCTAACAATCCAGTAGAGGGAATAAACCAAACGTTAGCCATCTTGGCGTAGCGATCCCTGGGTATCAGTAATTGCTGCGGATCACCCTCGATAATAAGGGTCTCGAGGACCAGCTGTCCGCCCGGTCGCAGGAATCCGAGCAATTCCTGCAAATGGTCTAACGGTGATCGACGGTGGTACAGCACACCCATCGAAAAGACAAGATCAAAACTTCTGAATTCGGGTAAGTGCTCAGCACGTAAAGGTAGTAGAAAAGCTTGGTTGTCCCTACTAAGCCTCTGTAAGAGCGCAAACTGAAAGTTGAATAGAATGGTTGGGTCGATCCCGAGAGCTAGTGAAGCTCCATCACCGAGCATACGAAATAAGTGATAGCCATTGCCACAGCCAATATCCAAGACCTGTTTGCCTTGCAGGTCATCGATGTGAGGTTTTACCCTTTGCCATTTCCAGTCGCTGCGCCATTCAGTGTCGACATAGGTCCGACCTATTTGCCAAGGGCCTTTTCGCCATGGTTTGAGTGCCTCTAGTTGAGAGTTATAGTCTTTAGTGGCAGAACCAATATGTATAGTGTCGGACGTTAACGAGGGTTCTATGTCAGCAGGTTCGATATCCGCGACAATTTCACTCCACTCGGTAGTCCGACCATGGGCTCGCAGGTTAGTTGACAGACTTTCGCGTAGCTCTGGATGAAAGCGTGCCAGCGCAGTTTTGCTTGTTTTAAGGAAAAATCGCTCGATTTCTGCTTCCAACAGTCCGTTCCTAATATATCAAAGATGACGGGGACGATAACGAAGTCATCCTCCCAGGGTCAGCGAATTGCAATAAACGCTTCAAAGTTAAGGCAGCGGACGCACTGTTGTTGGACGGCGAAACCCGCTTCAGCTAACCTTTCCAGATGTTCTGCGCGGGTATTCGGAACTAGTACCTGTTCTAGAGCAGCCCGCTTCTGGGCGATTTCCACATCGCTATAGCCTTTATAGCGTTTGAAGTCCTGGTGCAGGTCCGTCATCAGAACCTGCTCGCCATGATTTTCATAGTGTAATTTTTCAGCTAATAAAAGAACTCCGCCCGGTCGCATGCCATCAGCAATGCGCTTCAATACTGCGGGTCGCTCATGGTCGGGGAGAAATTGTAGTGTAAAGTTGAGCACCACTATTGAGGCATTCTCGATCGTCACAGCTCGAAGATCATCGTTTTTGAGTTCATAGGTTGTTGCAGAGTGGTCTCGTGCGAGATTAGCCTGGCAGCGCTCGATCATGGCGCTCGATGAGTCGATACCTATCACGTGACATGTAGATGGCAGATGTTGACGTAATTGCAGGGTTGAAGCCCCTAATGAGCAGCCAAGGTCATAGGCGTTAGAGTTTGGTTGACCGTAACGTTCGGCAAAGCTGCCGATCAACTGTAGTAAAAGACCGTAACCAGGCACGCTGCGCTCAATCATATCCTGAAAGACATCGGCGACAGTGGCGTCAAACTGAAAAGCTTCAATTGATGATAATGGCTCAGCGTAGACTGTGTCTTTTCGGGGGGGCATGTCCTGATGTTGGCGAAGTTCGAGAGATCATGGAGATTACCACATCCAGTCATCGGATGATTCGGAGATAAAGCAAAGTCAAGTTGTAATAAGTGACTGGGAATTGAGTTTGAGAAGCATTATTCGAGACAATAGTTGTTCAGAAAAAGGAAAGGCTTGACCCTCATTTGGTGATAACTAAGATAAAAAGCAAGTGTTTCAGATTCCAAGGGTTTAAGGCCCATGAGCTTTAGGATATTGCGTGTTAATTCAGCGGGAATGCCGCTTGATTGGTTAAGTTGGCAGGAAGCAGCTTGTTTACACGCTAGGGAACTGGTCAGTTGGACTTATGGTGAAGAGGTCATGGAGGTTCGAGGAGGATATTCGAGGTTGACCGGTCAGCAGACTCTGTTGGTTCTAAATAGCATTGTTGCATGCAAAGGAAAAATCTACGACGGTCTCCATAAATCTCCGCCGTTAACCAACAGATCGCTGTTCCGACGGGATCAACATATCTGTCTATATTGCGGTCAATTGTTCGACGACTCGTACCTTTCGAGAGACCACGTCGTGCCTATATCTAGAGGAGGATTGGACGTTTGGACGAACGTAGTGACTGCTTGTAAGCGTTGCAATGCGTATAAGGGTAATACCAGTCTTGATGATTCTTCTATGGAACTCCTGGCATTACCTTACCGACCCAATCATGCGGAATATTTAGCTCTATCGCATAGCGGTCGAATTCTCGGCGATCAAATGGCATTTTTGAGTAAGCAGTTTTCAAAAAATAGTCGCCTGCTCAAAGACAACCTCGTAAAGTTAGATACGTGAGTCTAGAGGGCAGTATTACCATGAGTGATGTAGTTACTTATGAGATTGATGGCCGAACAGCCATCATCACAATCAACCGCGCCAACAAGCTGAATGCGCTTGATGAAGAAGTTATTCAAGGGCTGCGCGCTGCATTGCTTCGATTTGCCGATGGACAGGAACGTTGTGCGGTACTTGCCGCTGAGGGCGATCGTGCTTTTTCGGTGGGTGCAGACATCAAAAATCCACCCAAGGAAATGTGGCAGGGTGTGCCCGGCGTAGGAGTCGTGACGGACAAGCCGATAATCGCTTGTGTTCAGGGTTATTGCGTAGGGGGAGCCTACGTCCTCGTACAGATGTGTGATTTAGCGGTCGCGGCTGACAATACCGTCTTTAAATATCCAGAAGCCCAGGTGGGGTTTACTGGTGGTCTTATCGCGGGTGCTGCGGCGAAAATTCCTCACAAACTTGCCATGGAATTCATGTTACTCGGACAAGACCTATCAGCTCAGCGCGCTCTCCAGATCGGCATGGTTAATAGAGTCGTACCATTGGGAGAGCAGATGGCGGCGGCTATGGAATTCGCGAGAATATTGGAAGACAGTGCACCATTAGTGGTTCAGACTATCAAAAATCTGGTCACTGATACTTTGCCGAGAGGACCAGCAGAAATCTCTGCACTAATTCGGGACAAGCTTCTTACTGTTCGTGATAGTGATGATGGCGTCGAGGGACGAGCTGCTTTTGCGGAAAAGCGAAAACCTGACTTCAATGGAAGCTAAATTGCTCTAATTGGGGGCATTGGACAATCAAGTGAGTCTGAGATTGTGCGCAGCAATTCTTCTTCCTCTGCGCCGAGGCTATTGTCTGCGACGATAGTTCTCACGCACGCCTTGAGTAATTGTGGTTTACGCAGAGGGTGAAGAGCAGAGAGATTGTCGAGAGCCCGGGTCATCCGCAGCAAGCTGAGTTGCTCTTTTCCTGCGAGCGCTATATCTATATTGAGCGCCTGACTGCCTGCAGCGAATGATATTTCAGGGCTGACTTCAGTCCGATCATTGGCGTAAGCTAGTATTGATAAGACGGTCTCTATGTCTGAGCGTACTGCTTTGAGTGATTTAAACCTTACATGAGTATGTTGACCATCAAAGGCCTTACTGAGATTTTTTGAGATCATGGTGTATCTGGCCCACTCTGACAAACTAATACGGTCATCAGCTTTGATCAGAATATTGAGGTTTTTGAGAAACAACTTGTACTGCTGGTAACTCAGTTGCTGAAAGGTTGGCAAGGCAATTTCGATCAAAGGTAACCGCATGTTTGGTTTTACTTTGTTATCTGAATTTATGAGCGTCTCCAAAGCCTTGTAAATTCCCTTATCAGCAGATTCCTGAAGGTAAGTCAGTTGTTTGTTTCGCACCTCTACATCAGTGTCTAGATGCATAAGATAGATCAGGGCTCTGGCTGTAAAGGGGTCGCGAGCAGCTTTTCTTAGCTGCTGTGGAAGAGAAGCAATAATTTGTTTCGCTATTCCTACTTGGCTCTCGGTCAGATTTCCAATTGTGCCGACGATTTGGTCGGCGTTGAGAGCGAAGTGGTTTGCACCAAACCCAGCTGCTGACTCTGATAAAGGATTGTCATCATTGGCTGGCGGGGTCCCGTTTAGGTAACCACCGTCCCAGTCAGGCTCTAATCTGGCGATGCGCTTTTCCAAGGTCGGATGAGTTGCCATCAGTCTAGTCAAACCAAAAGAAATTCCTTCGCAGAAAAAAGTGTGACTGAGTTCTTCACTTGACGGGTGCTGCAGAACAGTGCCGGGGCTGTGCCCACCAATCCGTTTTAAAGCATCCGCAATCCCTTTACGGTTTCGAGTGAACTGGACGGCTGACGCATCCGCTAGATATTCGCGCTGTCGACTCACGGCTGATTTTATGGCCTTGCCAAAAAAATAGCCAAGATAGCCGACAAACATAAGTCCCAGACCAACTGCTGCAATACGACCATCTGAATTTTTGCTACGTGATCCAACTCCGGCGCGGTAAGCGCCTGAACGCGCCAGTATCCTTCCGATCACTGTCAGAATAAGGATGCCGTAAAGCATCCCCATGATCCGGATATTCAGCCGCATGTCACCGTTGAGGATATGACTGAATTCATGTGCAATAACGCCCTGTAGTTCGTCTCGCGAAAGGTTTTCTATGGCCCCTTTCGTAATCCCGATGACCGCATCTCCAGGGGAATAGCCTGCAGCGAAAGCATTAATTGCCTTGTCGCGGATCAGATAAACTGGCGGCACAGGTGTGCCGGAGGCAATCGCCATTTCCTCAACGACGTTCATTAGTCTCTGTTTGTTGCGGTCCGCCCCGGCGTCGACCAATAATTCCCCGTCGAGCATCTCTGCAACGACGCTGCCGCCTCTGCGCAATGAGAGTATCCGGATCAAGCTAGCTCCAACGATCAGCGAGATGACACCGAGCGAAACAGTGGCCATTAGTTTGACGTCATAATAGTAACCATTGCTGATATTCGCACGTTCACCACTGATATTAATAAGCGCGAAAATCATTAGATTTGAAAGTAGGATGAGTGATAAGACGGCTAGACTGAATAGCACTACTAAGAGTTTCGTGTTCCTTCTTGCGATATCCTGGGATTGAAAGAAATCCATTGGCGGCGACTTTCTTTGCCGGGTTAAAATGAAATGCTGGGAGCTTCTTGTATTGCGTTGCTGTCAGCGAATTCTAGGAGTTCAGCATCGCTCCTGTGACCCAGCCCACCGGCAATTATTATTTGAGGAAAAGATTGTCTATAGGTATTGTAATTCATGACCTGGTCATTGAATGCTTGTCTAGCGAAAGCAATTTTGTTTTCGGTTGAGGTCAACTCTTCCGATACCTGCATCATGTTTTGATTGGCCTTGAGATCTGGGTAGGCTTCTACTGCAACGTTGAGACGACTTAACGCTCCTTGTAATAATCCTTCTTGATTGGCTAGATTTCTGATTGCATCTGCATTGCTTGGGTCCATGGCTGCCTCAGTCAATACAGAAGCAGCGGCGTCTCTGGCCTTCGTAACTTCTTCTAAGGTTTCTCTCTCATGGTCCAGATAACCTTTGGCAGTTTCGACTAGATTGGGTATGAGATCGTAGCGTCTTTTCAATTGCACTTCGATCTGTGCGAAACCGTTTTTGTAACGGTTCTTCAGCGCCACCAGTTGGTTATAGATGGCGATGGTCCAGATGACAATTGCTCCAAGGCCAACAAATATCACAATAGTGGAAATATCCATGTTCGAGGCTCGATTCTTGAAAGTTGATAGTTTTTAATCGCTTGATGATCTTAATGCAAACTGATTTCTTCAGGTCTAAGGTTATTTACTGAATTCTCTCCTAATTTTTTCATTATCCTGTCCCAGTTTAGGTAAACGCAGTGTTTTGCGAGGTTTCCCTTGCACTTCAGCTCCTCGTGCTAGCAGTTTAATAGAACTGCCAGCGACCTCGATATTGCGAAACTTCACCTGGGGATGTTTTGCCAAATCGTCAAGGTCACTTAGTCTACCGTATGCGATACCAGCATCAGATAGTTTCTTTATCACCGTATCTCTATCAAACTGTTTAAAAGCAGCTCCAATTCGAGCATCGAGTAATTCTCGGTTTTCCACTCGGCGGGTACTCGAAGAGAAGCGCTCATCCTTGACCAAATCGGGGTCCTTCAACGCGATTTCACAGAGCCTATGCCATTCACGTTCATTCTGGATGCTGATGAGGATTTGCTTATTATCCCCGCAGGCGAAAGCGCCGTAAGGTGCGATACTCGGGTGCTTTAATCCATGATTTTGTGGAGTGAATCCTCCATGGTGATGTTGGAGATAAGGAACATTCATCCAGTCGACTGTGGATTGAAAGAGCGAAACATTGATGATTCGGCCATGGCGTTCTGGATCTCGTTCCCTGGCGAACAAGGCTTGCAGGATTTCTTGATAAGCTGTCATGCCGGCCGAGATGTCAGAGACTGAGACTCCAACCCGCGTTAACTGATCACCGGTCCCTGTGATGCTGCAAAGACCTGACTCTGCCTGAATCAGCAGGTCGTAGGCTTTTTGATCACGGTAAGGACCGTCCTCACCGTAACCGCTTACAGAACAAATTATCAGCGAAGGATGCTCTTGATGGAGTTCTTGTAGGTCGAAACCAAGACGGTGTAATGCTCCTGGCACCAAGTTTTGCAGTAGAACGTCGGCGGATTCCAACAAATTCCTTAATAAGTCGGCATCTTTCTCTTCCTTGAGATTCAGTGAAATGCTTTCTTTGCCAGCATTCGCCCAGACGAAATAAGCACTTTCGCCATTTACGAAATTATCATAATGTCTAGCGAAGTCGCCTTCCTCTCTCTCAATTTTAATGACCCGCGCACCTGCTTCTGCCATTCGTCCTGAAGTGTATGGTGCTGCCAAAGCTTGTTCTATAGCGATGACGGTAATGCCAGAGAGATCCTCCATGATTAAACGACCAGACCAGGTAGGGTAAGTTTGGTCCAATTAATTAAGCCGCCAGCTATATTTGCAGTTTGTTTGAAACCATCGGTTTGCAATATCTGAGTTGCCATTGCACTGCGTTTCCCAGACTGGCAAATAACCACAACTGGTTTGTCTTTAGGGACTTCATTGATTCGTTGACGTAATTCACTAAGTGGTATCAACATAGAACCTTCGACGTGTCCCAGATCTCCCTGAAACTCTTGCTCATTTCTTACATCCAGGATGCAAAGTGTAGCTCGATTATTGGCAACCCAGTCAGGCTCAACCTCGGGTATACCAGCAAAAGTAACAGTGATGGGGCCCCATGTTGGTATATTAGGCTCGTACTCAGGTTTGCCCGAAAGAATGTTTGCCGGTACCGCAAGTGCGAGCAACTTTGGGTGAGGCAGGTTCATATTCTCCATATAGCCGCTAAAGTCCTCTTGCTGAGCGTCGCCGCCGATACGTGGATTGAAGCGTTTTTCTTCTGCAACTGAGGAAACAGTCCGTCCAAGGTAATCGTGTGCTGGGTAGATCAGGCATCCATCTGGTAAAGAAAAGATTTTATCCCTAATGCTGTTCCACAAGGTTTCGACGTCTCCGGCTTGAAAATCTGTTCGACCGGCCGATCGAATTAATAGGCAATCGCCGGTAAAAGCCATGGATTTGTCCTCCGTGATAAAGGTCATACAACCAGCTGTGTGGCCGGGTGTAGCGATGGCGGTCAGCGAGCAGTCACCGAATACAAGTGTCTCCCCATCATGGAGGGCAACGTCAGCATTGGTGACATTAGCTTTCTCTGCAATAGCGATCTGGGCATCGAATTCCTGTTTCATAAGCCATGCACCTGTAACGTGATCTGCGTGTATGTGCGTGTCGATGGCATAGCGTACAGAAAGGTTCAACTCGCGAAGGAGCGCGGTATCTCGATTGTGCTGCTCAAAAACAGAGTCAATAACGATAGCTTCATGTTTTCCCTCACAGCCAAGAATGTAGGAGTATGTGGAAGAAACGGGATCGAACAGTTGGCGAAATATCATAGATTGCTCGGGCTAGATTGTGTTGATTATAGCCTAGAGCTATGGATTACAGTCACATACCTAAAAAATGTTAAGCGGGCAATGTTTCAAAGATACTCTTTATCAGCGTTGTCGCGATAATCGAGCAGTGCATGACTCGCTCCTAGATCGATAATACTTTAGTCTGGAAATGAAAAACGAGGAAACCCTATGAACAACGCTTTTTCCGAAGCCGATGAAGTCTTCCGTTCAGAAGTTCAAGACTTTCTAGAATCGGCGCTGACCGATGAGTTAAAAGAAGCCGGTCGAAAAAAAACTAGTATTTGGCAAGAGCCACTGTCCGCGGACGCCTGGCAGAAGGTGCTTTATGAAAGAGGATGGCTTGTACCCGATTGGCCGGTCGAGTACGGAGGTACGGGCTGGTCTCTAACCCAGCGATATATTTTTGCTCAGGAGTGCGCGCGCTATGAGACCCCTGGCATCTCTCCTATGGGACTTAAGATGTGTGGGCCAATGCTGATTGGATATGGTTCTCAGGAGCAGAAATCCTATTACCTGCCTCGTATCCTCACGGGTGAGCATATCTGGTGTCAGGGTTACTCGGAACCGAGCTCTGGTTCGGACTTGGCTTCACTAAAGACCATGGCGGTTGCAGATGGCGACGACTATTTGGTTAACGGAACTAAAATTTGGACCAGTTTTGCACATCACGCGAATATGATGTTTGCGTTGGTAAGAACTTCGACTGAAGGAAAAGTTCAGCAAGGAATTTCTTTTTTACTGATTGATATGGCTTTGCCAGGGATTACGATCAAACCGATTGTCAACCTTGAAGGTAGCCACGAGTTAAATCAGGTGTTTTTTGACGATGTCCGTGTGCCCAAAGCAAATCGTGTCGGAGCTGAGAATCAAGGCTGGACAGTCGCCAAGTATCTGTTGCAATTCGAACGGTTTTCGATGTCATCGGTTGAGTTGCGTAGGCTTTTGACTAGGGCGAAACGAATGACCGAGATTGATGACTACACAGGTGCGTCCAACAGCGAAATCCATTACAAAATTGCGGCTCTTGAAATTGAATGTACTGCTATTGAGGCATCTGAACAGCGCGTGCTGGTGCAGTTAAGCGCGGGTGAGACGCCCGGTTCAGTCTCCTCAGTATTGAATGCTGTGAGTTCCGAAACTTTGCAGCGGGCGGATGAACTGGGGGTTGAAATCGCTGGCTATTATGGCTTGCCCTATCAGCCCGGAGCGCTGGAAGTTGGGGGAAGTGAATCAATTGGCGAAGAACTATATCTGCCTGTCGTCCCGAGTTTTCTCAATAACAGAATGCGAACTATTGCCGGCGGCTCCTCAGAGATCCAGCGGAACATCGTTGCCAAGTCGATACTGGAGTTATAGGCATGAGTATTGAATCCCAGCCTGAGGAACGTCTGTCGGCAAAGACAATTTATGCCCACGGGACGATCGGTGTTCCTCTCGCTGTGATTGGCTATCCGCTTGCTATCTGGATTCCAGCGCATTACTCCGGCGGGCTGGGCCTGAGTCTGGCGATGGTCGGTACTATTTTAATGTTGGCCCGTTTTACGGATGTCATCACCGACCCCCTCATGGGAGAACTTTCAGATCGATTTAGAACGCGTTTCGGACGCCGAAAGCCCTGGGTTCTATTAGGTATGCCCATTATGATGCTGGGTGTCTATAAATTATTTATTCCGCCCGACGGGGTAGGGATTCTTTATTTCCTTACCTATCTCACCCTGTTTTTTCTGGGTTCAACAATTATAGCTCTACCGCATAGAGCGTGGGGCGCCGAACTGTCTCCGGATTATCATCAACGTTCAAGGGTGACCGCTGCACGGGAGTTTTTTGTCCTCGGCGGTTTGATGCTAGCTGCAACCGTACCCATGGTGGTTGAAATCACCTCCGATGGTGCTGGGCTAGGTGAACTTTTTTCTGTAATGGTTAGTGACGCAATCGGTGCTTTCAGCGGCGATTTTCGGGAAAAGAAGATTGTCGATAGAGCTACTTTGACTGGGCCCGTTCTTATGGGATTGGCTTACACGATCATATTGGTTTTGCCGGTCTGTGTTTTTATTGTATTGACTATGGTCAAGGAGCCACCGGCCATTGAGAATGAAACTGTGCCTATAAAAGAAGGTGCGCGTATGTTGTGGAAAAATGGTCCAATGCGCCGAGTCTTGATCATCGTGCTGATGGTAATTTTTGGTGAGGCCTTTCGAAACGCGGTTTCTCTCTTCTTTATCAGAGACATTATTGGTGTGCCTACTATCGGTGCTGCCTACTTTTTTTATTTCGTTGCTGGGCTAGGTGCCATTCCATTTTGGCTTTGGTTAGGCCGACGCATCGGTAAACATTTAGCTTTTGGCGGAACATTGATCCTTGTTGCCATGGTGAGTGGCGCTAATCTGTTTCTCAGCCATGGTGACTATTTGCCTTTCTTTTTACTATTTATCGTCAAAGGCTTTTGCTTTGGCGGACTACAGTTTTTGCCTGTCGCAATGCTCGCTGACGTAGTTGACGTTGATACGGCTCGCAGTGGTGGACGTAGGGCTGGCAGCTATTTTGCCATTCTAGGTTTGACGGATAAGCTGGCGGTCGCGCTGGGTACTGGCATGGCGCTTAATCTCGTTGGCTTATTGGGTTTTGACCCATCTGGCGATCTGAGTGCGAGCACTGATATTGGTGTGCTCTCGCTAAGACTTGTCTATTGCTGTGGCCCAATATTCTTCTATAGCATTGCTTTATTTTATCTCTGGTCATACCCGCTGACACCAGAGNGACATGCTAAATTGAGGAAGCGTATTGCTCGAAAGCGGGCGCGTTTGGACGCTTAGATANCNCATTGCGGGTTGCGGCCTCNGAAAGAAGCGTNCTCGGATAGGACGGCTCTTGTCTCGGCCCAGAGCTCTCGAACAATTTCGGCAGCAGGTTTGCTGGATCGGACTATGCCCACGCTTTGGCCTGCCCACATGGACATGGCTTCAATGTTGCCGCTTGTAAAAGCGTCGGGAGTATGGGACATGTAACGCTTGACGTCTCTAGATGCTCTTTTGCCGATGACTTGTTTCTCGCCTGGACGCTTACCGCTGGCCGGTCGATCTGAGGCCAGCCACTCTTTAACCGTACTATTTGTCAGAACTCGATGAGGTGCATTGCGCCAGCCAACATCGAACAAGTCTTCNAGATAAGTNGTGTCGCTCTCGCTCGCTTTTAGCAAAAGCCTGAGATATTCCGGATGAATATTTGACTCCTCGCTGGCNAGAAAGCGTGTTCCAATCCAGGCGCCGCTNGCTCCAAGACACAGTGCTGCAGCGACTCCACGACCGTCAGAAATCCCTCCGGCTGCTATGACAGGNATTCCATTTGCTATATCANCGATGGCAGGAACTAGAGCCATAGTGGCTATTCTACCGCGGACGTGTCCCCCGGATTCCCAACCCTGAGCAACGAGAACATCGACGCCACTGTCAATCGCTCGTTTGGCTTCTTCAGACGAAGAGACCGTATGCATGACAATTGCTCCCGCTGTTTTGGCTCTTTTAACTAGTAACGAAGAGTCCTTCCAAAAAAATGAGATTATAGGGACGCTCTCCTCCAAGCAGACCCTTAGTCTCTCCTCTTGCGGGAATTCCATGTTCAGATTGACTGCGAAAGGTTGGTCTGTCTGCGAACGAGTTTCATTAACCAGAGATCTTATAGTGTCGAGATCCTCGGTCCAGACAGGCAGAGTTCCTAGTCCGCCGGCGTTACTCACAGCCGCCGCTAATTTGGGACCGACAGCGCCGCCCATGGGTGCTTGAATGATTGGAATTTTAATGTTGAGGCGTTCTGTAAGATTTTCGTGCATGAGATTCTTGAGCTGGGTCAGTAGATTAGTGTAAAACGATGTTTCATCGCGAATCTATATTTATGCGAACATGTGTTACGGAGCTAACGTATAGATTAATGCGCGGTCGATGTTTCCTATCTTGGTTGATCTGACTGCTTATTAGTCACTAGATCCCAATATTTAGCTTTGGGTCATTTTAAAGGGGGAGAGTAGTGGAATCTTCAGCTCGGAGTTTTGTGTTGAATAAAGATCAACCAATCGATTCAATCACTGAAGAAATGATTGTTGCTTTCGAGCGGGATGGCGTGGTGATGCTCCGAGATGCGCTCTCGCCTGAGTGGATTATGCTGGCAGAGATCGGGCTGACGAGGGTGCTGGCAGATTCTGGAGTGACCAAGCATCAGTTTTTTGCGGGTGAAGAAGGGGAGTTTCAAGAAACGGTTCGTAATTTTGATAACGTCTTTGAGATACGAAGATTGCTCTTCGATTCACCTATAGCCTCTATCATGGGGCGTTTTATGCGAGCTGAAAATGTCTGGTATTACTCGGATGAGTTTTTTATTAAGACGTCTGGAGGTAATGAGCGAACCCCATGGCATCAGGATACGCCCTATTTTCCAGTCTCAGGACATCAATTGTCTTCAGTCTGGTTGTCACTTGACGCTTTGTGCGAAGAGGAATGCCTAGAGTTTGTTGTCGGCAGTCACAGAGAGACACTATTTGATGGATTTAATCCCCAGAAACCAGGGGATCCGACAAGCGGTTTCTATAATGAAGGCTTGCCAATCCTGCCCGATATTCAGGCGGATCGTGATAATTTCCCTATTGTATCCTGGGAGGTAGAGCCGGGGGATATTATTCTCTCAAGCCCTAGCACCATACACGGAGGTGGGCCTACGCACCTTGGAAGTCAGCGTCGAGCTCTAGCGATCCGAGCCTATGGCGATGATGTGGTCTATGCAGAGAGGCCAGCCTCTCGACCGACCGTGCCTCTTACGCCTGGACTCAGCTCTCATCTTAAGCCTGGAGATCCGCTTCGCAGCCCCTGGTATCCTCGGTTACGACCGGTTCCCTTGGCAGAAGCTTATGGGAATGAGGCNTAGCGATACTGAATGATCAAGCGTGGACTACCCTTTTATAGGGTCTGATGCTCGAGCAAGTTCAGATTTATCTAGCCGTTNAGGACTTGNTCAGAAAAACCTGTTGGCGCTTCAGAGAGTCGTGTTACTCGGCCAGGAAACCCTTTGAAGTGAGGGATGCCCTGCTCGTGGTCGAGCATCTCCGGGTCATCCGGACAGAGTACAGCGTCGCTGCTAATAAACGAGCCTGCGAGTTGGGCCTTACCTCGCATCTCTGGGTACCACCAACCATGAGGGACACGGACGTGTTTTTCCTTCATAGACTCTTGTACCGATACTTTGGCAACTACTTCTCCGGTAGGCGTTTCTAGCTTGGCCCAGTCACCATCTTCTATACATTGGTCGGCCGCATCTTTGGGATGCATGAAAAGATGAGGTGTGGGGCACCGGTCGCGCAGAACTTTAACTTGTCGTTGGCCCGTCTGGAAAAATGGGTCTTCGCGAACGCCGGTGAATACGTAGTAAGGATATTCTTCGTTTACGGCAGGTCCTTCGCGATAGTAGGGCAGCGGGTCATAACCTAGCTCATCGAGGATACTGGATTTTAATTCGACTTTGCCTGACGGTGTTCCAAATCCAACTTTTTCATATTTCTTAAATACAGGTGGATCCATGTGCATAAAGTGCGTGTTAGAGAACTCGTCAAAAGTCATACCACTAGGTGTCAGCCGATAATCAAGCATTTCCTCAAGATTTTTCCACGGAAAAAGGTTGCCGAAACCCATCCTGTGAGCAAGATCCCGCCAGAATTCGAAGGTGCTGGAGGCCTCTTCAGGCGGCTCCACTACTTTCTCTGAAAGAGTTAGGCCAAGCCTCCAATTCCAACTGTCTGCAATATGGTTCCTTTCACTGAAGACGTCGCCAGGGAGAATGTAATCTGCGAGCATCGCTGTGGGAGTCATGAAAATTTCATGGGCAACGATCAGTTCTTGGTTCATCAGACCTTTCAAGATTTGGTGTTGGTTGGGATAACTCATAAGAGAGTTGTTTCCCAACGTAAAAAATGCCTTAACGGGATAGGGCTGTTCGGTCGCCATCGCTCTAAAAGTTGCGCTGGGGTTTGCCATGTAACAACCCATGACAATGTCGGCGTGTCGGTTACCATAAACTCTCTCTGTCGCATCGCTAAGCATTTCTTGCGCTCGATAGGTATAGGCTGGGTGCAGGTCTGAGCCTAATTGTTTCGCCTTTTGTCCATCGGAAAGCATTTCATGATTTGCTAGCTCCGATTCAGAAATGTAATTTGGATTAAACCCTCCCAACAGTTCACCACCAGGAACATCGAGGTTGCCGGTCAATGCCCGTAATATGCTGTGTAATCTTATTGCTGAAGTTGAAGATACCTGCATGTCAGTAATGGGCGTCCAGGGTATACAGGCACTTTCTGCTCCTGCATATAATCTCGCCGCTTCAATAATTTGCTCTTCAGGGACACCTGTAATCTCAGCGACTCGTTCAACAGGGTATTCCGCAACACGGTCACAAAGATCGGCGAAACCGATTGTGTGTTGAGTGACAAAATCCTTGTCATACAAATCTTCATTGATAATGACATTTAACCAGCCTAAACACATTGCGGCATCCGTTCCTGCCCGCAGCCGAAGGTGGATATCTGCGCCCTCTGCCTGATCTGATACTCGTGGGTCGAGGACTATCAGCTTGGCGCCATTAGCTTTAGCAGCGTTTATCGCATTATAAATTGGTGTCCAGCTGTGCTTGCGAGGATTATGACCAAATAAGACGACGCAACTGGAATTTGATATGTCAGCTCCTACAAACCAACCGTAGGTGAGTTTGTTAACGGCGGCTGTGTTTCCTGCACAAAGAGAAACCCCGGAGATATAATTGGGTGTGCCCAGCGCGTTCATAAAGCGTCGATCCATGCCGTGCGTCGTCTGCGTGTTCCAGCCTGATGTAGAAACCACCATGGACTCAGGCCCATAATCATCGACAATTACTTGCAAACGCTTGGCAATCTCGTCCATTGCTTGTTCATACGATATTTCTTCCCACTTATCTTCGCCTCGTTCACCGACTCGTTTCAGAGGTTTGGTAATACGTTCCTGATGGTTGTGTATGTGAGGCGCAGCGATTCCCTTGTAACAGACATTTTTGGCTAGTGCAGGATTATCATGCGCTTGCATAGCAACAAGCTTTCCATTTTCGGTTTTCGGTCGGAGCTGACAGCCAATATCGCAGATAGTGCAGACGGAATAATGGTTCTTGGTTGCTTCACTCATAAGGTTGCCTCAATGTTTCCGGTATTCGGAGTCGTTTAAATTTCACTTGTCAGTTTAGCTATATGCCATATTGATGCATGTTTTTCGATTACCTGCAATCGATATTACTTATCATTGATGGAGGATCATCTAAGTATCTGCACCCGAGTTATCCATGAAGACAAAGCTGGCTAAACCTATATCTAATCTTTAATATTAATGTCCGGGCTAGTCGCAGTTTTGAAAGAGCCGGGTATTACTTTCCTAGCATCCCAAAAAAACACGTTCGCACGCAATGTGTGGATCACAATAATAAAAAGGATGATGAGTTATGATTGATCGAGTAATGCCTGCATTAGTGCTGGTTGCTGCTGTATTAGCGGTTTTTGTCCCTATGGATTACTGGGCCTTAGTGCTAGTCTTATTGGGCTTGGTTCATGGCTTTATGAGTCGAGAGACGGATACAGTGGTCGTTTTGATGGTTCTGGTTGCGGCCGTTGTATTACCTCAGATAGCCGACAGCCTCGACGCCATTCCCGCGGTTGGATCCTATCTGAATAGTATTATCGATAATTTTGCTATTGGTGTAGCGGGCTACGCGGTCGCGCATTTCGTATGGGATGTGTGGTCTAGGATCATGCCTGGAGAGGGTTCCGAATAGAGCGTTACGTCTAGTTAGGGATTTTATCAGCTCAGCCGGTACCGATCCTAAAAATCGGTACCTGTTGAACTGATTAGAAGCGGTGAATATTAGTATTCTTGGTCCTGCTAGCCCATTAAAAGCTCCTTAATTGTTCAGACTCGCTAAAAATATTTTTTTAATTTTTTAAAAACATAAAACGTCCAAAGATCTCTCAAGTTCTTTAAAAAAATCGTCGACATGCCGTCTATGAGTACGGTGACTTAATATAGATAATCTCAAGGCGAAGGCACCATCAAGCGTCGTCCCGGATAAATAAACCTTTCCTCCAGCAATGACTTCTTCAAGGAGTCGTTTATTGTTTTCGTCGTCAGCGTTTTTCAAACGAAATGCAATCGTTGTCAGGTCAGGTGAATTTAGTAAGGAGATTTGGCGATAGTCAGCTAGCTTGTTCGCGACGAATTGGATGAGATCAAGTTTCTCGTCTAGGGCTTCGCGGAATGACTGTTCTCCGTGGAGAATTAGTGGCAGCCACATCTTTAAACCTCTGTGCTCGCGGGATAGTTCTAGCGATAAGCTGAATGGGTCCAGGTGCGCTCTGGAACGATCGAATTCAGGCATGTAATCGCCGCGAATTTCATGTGCTTCAATCAAGGCAAGACGGTCTTTAACTAATATACTGCCCGTTCCATAAGGTAAGAACATGCTTTTATGGGGATCGAGCGTGATCGAGTCAGCGAGTTCAATGCCTGATAGCTTCGTTTTGCCGCGTTGGGTAAGGGTAAAAGCGCCACCATAGGCGGCGTCAATGTGGTACCAAAGGCCATGATTTGCAGCAATTCTTCCGATATCCTCGAGGGGGTCGATGCTCCCGGTATTCGTTGTACCAGCAGAGGCCACGACAAGAAATGGATGTAGGCCACTCTGCTGATCTTTCTCAACTTGGGGCTCAAGAGTATCAGCCATTAACCTAAAGTCTGAATCTGACGGCAAGATCCGTATGTTTCGCTTAGGAAAGCCNGCTAGACTTGCGGCCTTAGTGACCGAGTGATGCACCTGGTCAGAGCAATATATTACGCCCTNTAAGAAATTCTCCGGCAAACGCGACCGCCTAGCTGTGACGACAGCGGTAAAGTTAGCGACCGACCCACCGGTTGTAATCACCCCACCGGAATCGTCAGGAAAACCTACCCATCTTGCGAAAGTTTGAATTACCTCCAACTCAAGTTCTGCCAGCTTCGGTGCAGCAAAATAGGCGGTGCCGTAACGATTCAAAGACTTTATAATCCAGTCGGCTAGTGCGGAAGTCACCAGTCCTCCGCCAGGGATGTAGGCCATGAAACCGGGATGTGCGGGATTAAAACCTTCGGAAAATAGTTCGTGGAGGTAATTTTCCAAAGAGTGTTCGCTCTTAGGAGCCTCAGGATTAATGGCGCTGCTGCTATCTAAAGAAAGAAGTTGTTCCTTGATTATNCTGCTTACGCTAGCAGTTAAGGTCTCCCACTCATCAGTTGTCGGTTCCAGTTCAAGCCCTAAGCCATAACCGCTGATAGAAAATTCGTTTTGCTTGCTTTGAGACATAAGCTGNTTATCTTATTGTCTATTTGTCTTTCTGTTAATCATGATTTGATTNAGAATGNCNTTTTGTCANTCGGCAAATTATGATTGCGCGCACTTATTACTGGTATATTATGCGCCTCTACTTCAGCCAAAGTCTTTCAAGGGGAAGATATGAAGATTTCAAAGTTTCGTTTTTTATTAATTACTCTGATAGCTTTTTTNGTTGGCTCAGTGAACTCAGCTGAACTGGAAGAAATTGTNGTTACAGCCACTAAAAGAGCGTCTACTGTGCAGGAAGTAGGCATGTCGCTCACTGCCCTTACTAGTCAAGACCTGGAGGATGGTGGGGTTGAAGAACTCTTGGATTTTGCCGTCAAGATCCCGAATTTAGGGATGGCTTACGAGGCTGACGGCCGCTTCGATTCTAATTCACCTTCGATCCGGGGTGTATTCGGGTTGAATACGACGGGTTTCTATATCGATGATACNCAGGTAACCGCCTCGCTTTTACCTCGCGTGGTNGATCTTGAAAGAATAGAAGTGCTTCGAGGACCCCAGGGCTCGCTATACGGGGCACGTTCTATGGGCGGAACCATCCGCCTGATAACAAAGCGTCCCAGCCTCACTGAATCTTCAGGTAGCATAAAAGTATCCACCGCCTCGGTTAAAGATGGTGATATGAATCACTCTTTTGACGCATCCTACAGTTTTCCAGTTATCGAAGATAAATTCGGACTTCATTTAAGTGGTTATTGGGGTAAGAATTCGGGTGTTCAGGATAGAGTTTTTCAGTCCACATATAACGAAGTGACGCGTGGCATTGTCAGACCNACNATTGGACCCGACTTCGGTGAAAACGAGGATGTTGATGAGGAGACTTATTGGGGACTGCAGATTACTGGCAATGTNAAGTTAACAGACAATCTGACTTTTATCCCTAAAGTGATGATGCAGGAGATCGATGCCGATGGCTTACCGTTTGCGGATGTCGATCCGGACAATACCACTCAATTGCGATTTTTTGACACTGAGGAGCCTGGCACGGACGAATGGACTGTCCTGAGTGGTACGTTTGAATGGGACTTAGGNCACGGCAAGGTAGTTTCTGTTACGTCTTATTACGACAGAGAGACCGATGAGTCAGAAGAAGAACATACTTTTCTGAACTTTCTCTATGACGCTGTCATTGGAATCCCGATCGATGCTCTAGAATCACAACTTTCAACTACGCAGGATTATGAGAGCTTTAGTCACGAAACTCGTTATTCCAGTGCGTTTGACGGCAGATGGCAGTTCACCGCTGGCGTCTATTATCAGGATCTCGAAGCAGTTAGGGGATACCCGCCGGCACTTCAACCGGGAGTTAACGATGCCCTTAATGCTTTCATCGGTGCGCCAGCAAATATCGTTCCTGGAGACCTGATATTTGTGACTAACGCNCCAACNGATACTAAGGAATTTGCGGTATTCGGAGAGATAACCTTCGATATTAATGATCAGCTCTCGGTCACTGCAGGCGGTCGTTACTACGATACAGAAGTAGATGGTAGCCAGGTCTCTGACGGNTTTGCCAATGGAGGTCCATCTAGTTTTGATGCTTCCCANGATGAGTCGGGTTTCAATCCGCGAGCGGTCCTTGAGTATCAGGCAAGTGAAGACGTTAATCTTTATGCCAGTGCGTCTAAAGGCTTCAGAATCGGCGGCGTTAATGGCAACGTTCCNCTTGGTCTCTGCGGTGCTGAGTTGGATGCACTCGGATTGAGTCCTTCCAACGCGACCGTCTTCGACTCCGATGAATTGTGGAGCTATGAAATTGGNGTCAAGAGTAATTTATTTAATAACAGCGTGACGTTGAACGCAGCTGCATTTTTCATCGA
This sequence comes from Gammaproteobacteria bacterium, assembly GCA_002694945.1. GTDB lineage: Bacteria > Pseudomonadota > Gammaproteobacteria > Pseudomonadales > Azotimanducaceae > UBA9659. Next base: position 4,794 of record NZNP01000045.1, on the reverse strand, counting down.
TTGGACTGACATACAGCAGATCAATCGATTGGCTTGTGGTTTTCAATTCACTGACAACGCGGGTGAAGCNGAGAGCAAAGGCTTTGAATTGGAACTAAATGCGGCACCAAATGAGAACCTTGTCTTGAGTTTGGGCATTGGTTATACCAGTGCGGAAATCACTGATACTGGTGGCGTTGCNGGTGTCAGCAAAGGCGATGAAATTCAAGGGGTCCCAGAGTGGACGNTCAATGGAAGTGCCTCGTATTTCTTTGATCTGAATGATGCCTGGCGCGGCTTCGTTAGGGCTGACTTCAATCATTATGGNGAAAGTTTCAGCGCAAATAATGAGGCCTCTGCCGCAAATCAGAGAAAAAGAGATTCGTGGGAAGCTTTAAATCTCAGGGCTGTATTCATGAATGAGAAGTACGAGCTCACGGTTTTCGCCGATAACGTGACCGATGAACGCGCCAATCTNGCTGATAATCGATCAATTGCAGCAGAAACCCCTGGTCGTCAGCGTTTGGTAACGAATCGACCACGCACTATCGGTTTGGAAGGGCGAATACGATTCTGATCGTTGCCAACAAACGAATACGACAGAAGTCAACCTATTCCTCGGTTTGGCTTCTGTCCTTTTCTTAGTACATAGTGTTTATCTTGATCTTGTCGCGACTCGATCACATCCTAATACTGTTGGTTCTAATTCTTGCATCAATTAGTACGGTGGGCGCTTTCGGTAATCCTCTGAGTCAAGATCAAGAGGATAATTTGTCCGAAATGACTGCGGCGCAAGTCGTTCCGCTATTGCAAAGTCGAAAAATTCCCGTTGAAAAATATGTATCCCTGTTACTAGAGAGAGCAAAAGTCTATGGGGGTCCTCTGAATGCGTTCATTACATTAGAAAAGGATTCAATTCTTAATGCAGCTAGAAGATTGGATGAAAAACTTGCTAGCGGAGCGGCCTCAGGGGCGTTGTTTGGGGTGCCCGTATCGCTGAAAGATCTTATCAGCACCTCGGGGACCGCTACGACCTTTGGTACGATCAAGTATCAAAACTTTTTGCCTAATAAGAACGCTCCGCTTGTTGATAAGTTAATTGCAGCAGACGCGATTATTTTCGGTAAAAACAATAACCAGGAATGGGCTTTCGGATCGAATGGGTATAACTCGCATTATGGTCAGCAGCTGAATCCTTATGACANAGAAAGAATAGCCGGTGGTTCNTCGGGAGGNGGNGCNGCAGCAGTTGCTGCGAGGATCGTGCCTNTTGCNATTGGTTCAGACACCGCGGCTTCCATAAGAGTCCCTGCTGCATTTACAGGTCTATTCGGGTTTAGGCCGACGACAGGAAGATATCCAACCGCAGGCGTCGCGCCGATTTCGCAGACCCTCGATACCGTTGGGCCGCTAGCTCGTTCCGCTGAAGATCTAATGCTGATCGATGAAGTTCTTGCGGATGATAAGGGTACTTTTCCTGAGATACGATTGGATGGACTGCGGCTGGGTGTACCGAAGCGTTTTTTTCAGGAAGGCGTGAGTCAGGAACTCTTGGAGGAGTTTGATTTTTTACTTGAGGAGTTAGAAAAACGTCAGGTGGTACTCGTCGACGCTGATCTTCCAAACGTAACACAATTGAATGAAGAAGGTCTTTATCCGATTCTCTTTTATGAAACCTATCCTGCCGTTAATCGATTCCTTGCCGAATGGGTAGATGGCAGCACAGTTCTAGACTTGTTGCCAGACCTAGGTTGGGATACAAAACTCGCGTGGCAAGAAATGGTCATACCAGGAGCACCTGCGTCGATACCTTTATCGGTTTATCAGTCAGCGATTGATGAAATTAAGCCTGATCTTGAGTCTACTTACTCGAATTACTTTGAAACTCATGGAGTAGAAGCTCTCATATTCCCTGCGACTGTGGGTCAAGCGCCGCTCGCTAAGCCTGAAAACCCGNAGGAAGACATTATCGATGGGGAAACCGTTTCAATTTTTCTTCACGACCGAAATTCAAGCCCCGGTGCGCTTGCGGGACAACCTGGAATTGCCATTCCTTTGGGTCTAAGTAAACAAGGGTTACCGCTTGCGATTTCGCTAGATGGTAAAAAAAATGACGATCGGCGGTTGCTCTCCATCGGCAAGCTCGTCTCGACGATTGTTCCGCGTTTGCCCGGTCCTTATGAACACTAAATTTTNAGTATTGCGACTGNGTTAGCGCCCTTTCGGGTTTGTTGGTTAGGCGTTCANCCNTCCNGATCGGTGAAAGTTGAGTNTTCCAAGCTTTGGGTTCAATCTTTATTNCTGCGCTGCTATTTGATATGCATGCCTCTTAAAAGCCTGACTGAAAGGATGCCAAAAACCTGGCATTCTCTGTGTCATGCAAATGCCGGCTATGTTTGCTTTTGGCGACCACCAAAAATGCGTTCCTGCCATTCCTCCCCANTGATATTCACCAATTGCAGATTGAGGCTCACCCTCGGCAGGTTTACCCTTTAGGGCAAAGCCCAGCCCAAAGCCTGTTTTAGGCATAGACCACATTGGAAAATTAACACTTACATTTGCGGGGCACTGATCTGTTCGCATGAGATCAAGGGTTTGCTTTTCGATAATTCGCTCGTTGTTCCATTCACCACCAGCCATGACCATTCGGCTAAAAGTTAGATAGTCGGTAAGNGTCGANANGAGCCCTCCGCCACCAGACAAAAAGGTAGGCAATTCTCCATTGCTGGTTGTACTGGGCATATCCATCGGCGTAGGGCAGGGACTCATGGGATTCATCGGATCATCTGGTAAGAACATTGTTGTAAATCTGTCTAGTTTTTCGGGTGGGACGTAGAAATCCGTATCCAGCATGCTTAGAGGATTGAATATATNATNCTTTAGNTAATCGTCGAAAGTTAGACCGGACAGTACCTCAACAAGCCTTGCGCAGACGTCTGTAGCGAAGCTATAGCGCCAGAAAGTACCAGGGTGGTAAGCCAGAGGTAGATTACCTAGGNTTTCGCAAAAAGATTCNAATGTCATNGACGAGCCCGGTAACATGGGGTTAATAGCTGCTTGGTTGTAAGCACGGTCAATAATTCCCTCTGGCTCGAGAAAACCGTAAGACAGGCCAGCTGTGTGCGAAAGGATATGTTTTACTTTGATGGGGTTAGCAGCAGGCTCAGTATCCTTTATATCCGTTGCCTCGCTTTTTAAGACACGCATGTCGGCGAAGGCTGGGATGTAGTCTGCCAATGCGTCGTCCAGATTGAATGAGCCTTTCTCCCAGAGCTGCATCAGNGCAATAGAGCAGGCCATCTTGGTGCTAGAGTGCATCCGGAAGATGGAATTTGGAGACAGAGGTTGGCCAGATTCCAGACTAGATTCTCCATAAAAATGGAGGTCTACCACGTCGGTCCCTTGCATAACNAATGTGTTGGCATAAGGAATTACGCCCTTGTCCACATACTCCTGCACGGCGCTATGCATTGGCGAAAANTCAAGGTTTGTTGGTTTTACTTCAATTTNCACTTGGANCTCCTTGAGGTGTGATGCGAGGAATAGNTGTGTTCATCAGTTGCAGGTGTAAGACGGTTCAATCATTAGCTTTCTTGCTAGCTGCTTCANTGTTGTACAAAGTCTGCACGGAAANTTCAGCTCTNCCGAATTCCTAGANGATAATACCTCAGATGAGTACTCTGAGGTGGTAAAGGTATGGTGCTGGTAAATAAAAACGTAGTTTAAAATAACTGCTCAAAAGATACTTTTTTAAGCTTTTGAATAAAACAAATAAGCAATCTAAGATAAAAACTCCAAAGGTCCTAAAGGAAAGTAAATTTAGCCCTCTTTCGATTGAAATCATTAAGAAATTAAAAAAATCTGGGTTTCAAGCCTATCTAGTAGGAGGTTGTGTAAGAGATTTATTAGCGGGAATTAAACCAAAAGACTTTGATGTTTCAACCAATGCTACTCCTGAAGAAGTTAGAAAAATTTTTAGATCATCAAGAATAATTGGTAAAAGGTTTCGCCTGGTGCATGTGTTTAGTAGAAATGAATTAATTGAGGTTTCTACATTCAGAGCAAACATCTCTAGAAATGAAAATGCCTCTGAGGTTTTGAAGGACTCAGAAGGAAAAATTTTAAGAGATAATGTTTGGGGAACCTTGGAAGAAGATTGCATAAGGAGAGACTTTTCCATTAATGCGCTTTATTTTGATCCTCTGCAAAATCTTTTACATGATTTTCATAATGGACTTCATCACATACAAAAAAAATTGCTAGTCTCCATAGGTGATCCACAGCTGAGGTTTGAAGAAGATCCAGTGAGGAGTTTGCGTGTAATCCGATTTAGCTCGAAATTAAATTTTAAAATTTCAAGTGATGTTAAAAAGGCAATATACGATAAGGGGCATTTGCTCGGAAATATCTCAAATGCAAGAATGTTTGATGAGTTTTGTAAAATTTTTCTTACAAAACATGCAATTGATAATTTTAAAAAACTGAATTCATTCGGGGTTATAAAATATTTAATTAATTCGGAAACATATAACGAACATTCATTTGGCCTAAAATTGCAACATGCTGCGTTAATTAATACCGACAACAGGTTAAAGGCATCAAAGTCTGTCACTCCCGGTTTTCTTATTGCTGCGTTGCTATGGCCAAGGCTTATAGATGTGTCAAAGGAAAATGGAGGCCTCAACCTAAGAAAATTTTTTCGAAGCATGGATAGAACTATTCGAGAGCAACAAGAACTTACTGCTGTCCCTAGAAAATTTCATGGATACATTAAAGATATTTGGTCGCTGCAATTAAAGCTTGAGACTCGTCTTG
>NZNP01000044.1 GCA_002694945.1 Gammaproteobacteria bacterium | reverse complement strand
GTCATTAAAGGTAAAGCCCTTGGCGACCGGCTGTTTTGCCATATAGTCGTCGAGTTCCATGCGGGTTTTTTTCGTCGGCGCTGATTGCTTTTTGGGAGCCGCATTACGCGTGGTTTCCAGAAATTCTTGCATTTGTTTGCTCGCCATAGCTTCCTCCTACAAATAGTGAGCAACACTGTTACAGTGGCTGCTGTTTAGTTCAAGGAGCGAGATTGCGTTTTCACCCACAAACAAGGTTTTAACATTTTGGGTGAATAGTTGGTCTTGAGTGATTGACCCTGCATTGAGGCGTTTTTACTCTGGGACTCCTTTTGATAAACGGATGCCATCGATGGCTTCTCTAGAGCAAAAAATGATTAAGGCCGAACTTATCCAACGCCGGGAAGAAGGCTGTCAGTTGGAAAATATTGAGCCCAGGATAAACGAGGCACTCGAAAGAAAAGCAAGTGATGAAGAATTCTATGAGCTCTATGAAGAACTGATAGCCTTGCCGGTATCGAAATCTTCATCTTATATAGAACCTTCGGCGCTGGATGAAATTCGCGCTCAGCGACCAAATGGCCCTCGTCAGCTGGAATGTAATCTAAACGATGATCAACTTTACGACCGTATCTATGGTGGGTGGTTGGGTAGAGCTGCGGGATGTGCTCTTGGTAAACCAGTAGAAGGATGGCCAAAAAAAAGGATTGATGATTATTTAGAGGAAATGGGTATTGAACGACTGGTAGATTATATCCCGTTCCATGAAAAGAAAATTCCTGAGGTACTTAAAACCTCTACAAGGGGAAACATAACATTTATGGATCGGGATGATGACATGGATTTCCCGATCTTGGGGCTCCTAGCACTCGAACGCAAAGGAGTAGATTTCACTGCTCGAACGATGGCTCATATCTGGCTTGAGTACATGCCCTTTAGTACCTTGTACACCGCAGAGAACGTTGCTTACCGCAATTTCGTCATGTCCCTATGGCCGCCAGAATCGGCGCGATTTCGGAATCCATTCAGAGAGTGGATAGGTGCGCAGATTCGTGCCGATATTTTTGGTTATGTGGCACCCGGCAATCCTGATAAGGCAGCGGAACTTGCCTTTTATGATGGTTCGATCTCGCATGATAAAAACGGCATCTATGGTGAGATGTTTGTCGCTTCAATGCTTGCTGCAGCTTTTGTGAGTAGTGATATCGAGGAAATTATTGCTATTGGCCTTTCTGAAATTCCGAAAAGTTCACGCCTAGCGGAAGCTGTAAATGACACGCTGGTATGGTGTCGCGAGGATAAAAATTGGGAGGTTATATGGGGAAAGATCTATGAGAAGTATGGCCATTACCATGGCGTACACACCATCAACAATGCCGCTTTGGTAGTTATGGGATTGATGCTTGGCGCAGATGATTATGAAAGAGGCATTACCGCGACAGTTCGTGCTGGTTGGGACACCGATTGTACCGCTGCTACCGTAGGTTCAATCCTCGGTGTTATGCGAGGCGCTGCTGATTTACCCAAAAAGTGGATACAGGTGTTTAATGATCGATTGGTCTCAGCGGTTCGAAATGAAAATAACAATAAGATTTCTGACTTGGCCCGGCGGACACTTGTTGTTGCCAGAGAACTACAGATGAAGTCGGAAAGGAAGCAGGCTGTGTCTCTAGCTGGCGAAGCCTCAGGTATCTGGGAGTTGGATTCGCCCTGGGGTCCCCAGGTTTTAAATCTGACTGAGGGCATGATCAGTTGGGCGATGGAAGAGGTTGATGATATGAAGCTGACGAGTTGCAGCTTTCAGAACCCTGAACTCAAATTCGGCTATGGGATCCCAAAGGGTAGCTGGGACTTTGAAGTCGAGTTTGTGGGCACCATCGACGGTGACGACCTGGAAGGTGTTTATTACCCGGATACTATTTTTAATGGCACCATTAAAGGTAAACGAATTTCCAAAGGCGAGAAAAAGGAGTAAGACAAATGCGTATAACTGATGTCAAAGTCACTGTTTGGGAATGGAAAGATATTCCTCCAACTCGCTACACGCTTCGAGTTAAGAGCGCGGGTACAAAATCAGTTGAGATGGGCCTAGTAAGAATCCTAACCGACGAAGGGATTGAGGGGCATGCTTTTTTGGGTAACGCCCTGGCAACTCTCGGTAACGATGGAAAAATGGTTGTCGAACGGTTTAAGCCGATGCTCGTAGGTAAAGATCCAATGGCAAGGGAGCAGATTTGGCAAGCCATGACTGGTTGGGCTATGGGTGGTGTCATGCGGGTCATTGGTGCAATCGATGTCGCCCTCTGGGATCTGGCAGGCAAAGCGGCAGGTGTGCCGATTCATCGTTTGATGGGGTCTTATCGAGATTCAGTTCCTGCTTACGCAAGCTCCGCTGTATTCGAAAATACTGAGGAGTATGCCGAAGAAGCGATTAGGTATAAAGAAGCCGGGTGGCAAGCCTATAAGATTCATCCGCCAGCCGTCGCTGCATGGGATATCAAAATATGTGAAGCGGTAAGAGCTGCAGTCGGTGACGACTATCGTATTATGCTGGATTCGACCTGGTCCTATGACTATCCTGATGCCTTACGAGTCGGTCGTGCAGTTGAAGCATTAGATTTTTATTGGTACGAAGACCCTTTGCACTACGATGACATTTACGGTTACGTAAAATTAAAACAAGTCTTGCAAGTACCGATTATGGCCACAGAGATGCCTAGTCTTGGACCCGTTTCTTACAAACCCTGGTTAATGGAGAAGGCAACGGACTATCTGCGGGGTGATGTGGCAATCAAGGGCGGTTTGACTTCATGTTTGAAGACAGCGCACACCGCCGAATCATTTCAGATGAACTATGAAGTCCATCATGGCGGTAACTCACTCAACAACGTTGCCAATTTACATTTGATTATGGCGATCAAGAACTGCGAGTATTTTGAGGTATTGTTGCCGGACGAGGTCCAAAAACATGGCTTGGTCAAGGACATTGAAGTTGATGGGAACGGGATGGTCCATGCTCACATTGGGCCGGGGCTCGGTGCTGAAATTGATTTTGAATTAATTGAGCGTAATAAAGTGGTTGAACTGTAGGGACGAACGAAAGTGGTTAATTGGGTACAATCCTGATTAAATCTAATGGGGTTGCTATCGAACTCACTTTTATAGGACTTGTTTAGCAATAGCCCTCAGCGGCGAATCCAGTCCAAGGTTCTTTTTCCCCAATGCCATAACCCTTAAGCAAACCCTCGCGTAGCCAGTTGTGAAAATCTGGGAAGTCTTTCAAAGGCGTGATCTTATCCAGAGCATCGAGCCAGGGTGTGGGGTCGTATGTCACATGACGCGGCGAATAGACCCCGTCGATGAAGACACCGTAGCAGGCGTGCAGCCTGCCACAGCGCGGTTGGCCAACGCTTCCTGGGTTGATGTAGGTTCGGTCACCAATCTCTCGCTTGAACTGAACGTGAGTGTGGCCAAATAGGACGAGATTAGTTTCGTTCCCCGGGTCTAGTTTTGCAAATGTTGCGTCGGGAGCATTGGGTAGAGCAGCAGGTTCTCCTTTTTCTAACTCACCATGGTGAAGGTACAAATTGATGCCGCCGATTTCATAATGACCATTGCGGGTAAACCGTTTGAGTTTCTCCTCAGCACCTGAGTCAAGCTGGGCGACAATCCAATTATTCAAAGCCACCCATTCGGGTGGCCATTTGGCATAGATTGTAGGATCTAATACCTCTTCGTCATGATTACCCATAATGGCAATGTCAATGGACAAGTCATCTAGCAAGGTCATGGTTTCGTTAGCCTGTGGCCCCGACAATAACGCGTCGCCAAGAAAAATGATTTTGTCCGAGTCCTGCTCCGCGTTTAGAACGGCTTTAAGAGCGGATGCGTTGCCGTGGATATCGCTGATGACCAGAATCTTCATGTACGAAGCTTATTTTCGCTGTTCGGTGTAAGGAAGTGGCAGTGAATTAAAACCACCCATTTTTACTCCCAAATCGAGTTCATCTCATGTAGGACAAAATCCGTTACAACGGGGTTTCCACTATATGCTTGTAGGCTTAGTGGGTGGATGTGACCATCAGGGAGATAGCAAAATGACGCTGAAAACTCACCATCGTTTAAAAAAACCTCGAGCGAGGTTACGTCGATCAGTAGTCTGACCTTCAAGTGCTCACCCACGGGCAGTGGGCTAGCTTTTCTGTCCTCAAGACCTTTGAATTGGCCGCTCGGCCTGAAGTTCAGTTCGTTCTCGATAAAGTTGAACACCAGTGGCTGACCTCGAACGACGACATAAAAATACTGAGCATCTTTCTTTGTCAGTTTGAATTCAACGTCAAAGAGCTTTGCATTTGTTTCAGGGTAAAAAGGGGTGGCCTTTGAAATTATTTGTCTGTCGGTCTTGAAGGAAGATCTCCTTAAGGACTCAACTTCTCGAATCGGCCAACGCGTAATGTGCAGATTCTCGCCGTAGCCCTTTAGCCCCAGTTCAACGGGTATGGAAAGCTGCTGATTAAAGGGCATCTCTGGGTAAAGGCCGGACGCCATCCAGCTAATCTGGATTTTTCGGCTATCCGGTGAATTGCTCCAGGTTTGAGCCGCGTAGCCGTTGGTGCCATGTTCCATTCGTTTCACTGGTGTTAGTGGTTCAAAGTTAATACCGTCAAAGGTTCCGAGTACGTAGTTACCGCAGGCTCCGGAAAAAACCCAGTGCTCTCGCCCGGTATCATCGGTTAAAGGAAAGAAGTCCGGACACTCGCGATCACCTAGAAGTTCGAGATTTTGGATCTTTTGCCAATTAAGCGCATCTGTCGAGGTCAAAAGGCAATATCGGTCTGCATCCAGATACAATGCCATAACCCACTGCTGTGATGCCTCATGCCAGCTTACTTTGGGGTCTCGATTGTCTGCTTCAATCCAATTGACGATAGGGTTTCCTTCGAACTTGGTGAAAGAGACTCCATTATCTGTGCTGACAGCGAGACACTGTGTGAAGGGTGCAATTGGATCTGCGTGCATACCGGCAGCCGTATAGAAAATGAGGATGGTGCCGGCTCCGAATCCTGCGGTGTCATTATGATCTACTACTGCCGAGCCCGAAAACATGGTTCCAGTTTCATCCGGATATAGTGCATGATCTACTTGCTTCCAGTGCAGCAAGTCGTCGCTGACAGCATGTCCCCACCACATCTTGCCCCAGACTGTTGCTTCTATATTGTGCTGAAAGAATAGATGCCAAATGCCATCCTTGTAGACTAGTCCGTTGGGATCATTGATCCAATTCTGTCGGGCGGTGAAATGAAATTGTGGCCGGTGGAGTTCTTTATATATTTCCGTCAAAAATCTGGTCCAAGTAGGTATGTCATTACAATATAGAAACTGCGATATAAAATCATTGCCCCTTTGCATCAATGAAATGGGTGGGTTTTTAAAGGTCTAACTTTTCAAATGGCGCCGCGTCGAGAGAAAATTACGGCGCTTGTCTGATTAAAACGAACCGATGGTCTTCACAACTGAAATAAAAACGACTCAAGATTCTCTCGAGCTGATTGGCGGGAAAGGCAGGTCGCTGGCAAGGATGGCTTGTGCCGGCTTTGCCGTCCCTAGTGGTTTTCTGGTGACGGCTGATGCTTATAGATCTTATGTCTCCATTAACGAACTTCAGACTCAGATCCTGGAATTGGCGAAGGCGGAACTACGTGACGGCTATCCCGTATTTGATTCAAGTTCCGCGGCGATAAAAGATCTTATTTTGTCGACTGCGATGGGGCCAGCGATTGCTGAAGAAATTAGATTGGCTTATGCCGACTTGAACCAAGATGATCTCTCGGTTGCGGTGCGTTCTTCAGCGAACGCGGAAGACCTCCCAGGTTTTTCGTTTGCTGGTCAGCAGGAAACTTTCCTCAATGTTCGTGGTGCTGACGCAGTAATAGAAGCGGTTCGAAACTGCTGGGCATCTTTATGGACTGCGCAGGCCCTTAGTTATAGACACCAGAATGGTATTCCGCAGGACAGCGTGGTGATGGCGGTGGTCGTTCAAGTGATGGTGCCATCAGAGGTCTCCGGTATCTTGTTCACAAGTAATCCCGCTACTGGCGAGCGAGGTGAACTTATTATCAATGCTAGTTTTGGTCTGGGCGAAGCGGTGGTTGGGGGTCAGGTGACGCCTGATACTTTCGTCGTTAACAGAAACGATCTGACTGATATTGAGATTACCTTAGGCCCTAAGGACCATCAGATTGTGTATGACGGTGATCAGGGAGTTAAGCTCCAAGAGGTAAGGGATAAAGATCGTGAAGTTTCGTCGTTGACCGATACTCAGTTGCAAGAGTTGTGCGAAACTGCCCTGAAAGTTGAATCGCTTTACGAAGATGTTCCCCAGGATATTGAATGGGCATTTTGTGACGGTCAGTTGCACCTATTGCAGTCTCGGCCCATTACCAACTTACCCGCGCAACCCATTGAACTTGAATGGGTGCCTTCACCCCCCGCCAGATTCGTCAGTAGGCGCCAGATTGTAGAAAATATGCCGGACCCTATATGTCCGTTGTTCGAAGAGTTGTATCTGACCCGAGGTCTCGAATCGCCAAGACCTGAAAGTTTGATGGTCGGCGGTGGACCTATGTTCGTTACCGTTAATGGATTTGCCTATCAGCGCTTCGACTGGCCTCAGATCATTGCTGAGGCAGAGAGACGAGAAAGAGAGAAGGAGGATCCTCGCGAAATTGCTGAAGGAGATATAGAAGTTGCCGAATTCAAAGCTTTTGAAGATCAGATTAAACAATCGAAGCAGGCGTCAGCCAAAGTGGCGATACCAGATTTACAGCCTTTTAAAGAAAGTCTGAATGAGCTAGATCGAGCTGCTTTCAATGAGTGGTACCTCGACAATGAATCTGAGAGCCTTGACGCGTTAATCACTATGCCGGAGAGCAACAACCCCACCTATATAGCCTTCAACCATACGACGCAGAATGATCGCCAAGTCAAATCCTGGTACGAAGATAGCCAACCACGTCTTAAAGCGGTCGCTAATAAATGGCGAGCAGTTGATGTTGCATCAGCTTCTGATGAAACTTTGCTTGAGGGGGTAGTCGATATGGGTATCGAAGAAGGGCATTACTGGTCTGGTGGGTCAAGCCATACCTTTGGTGTCGCTAAATCTACTGATGACCAACTGCAATGTTTTCTTCGGGAGGTACTTCCGAAGCATAATTTTATAAGCGGTCAGTTCCTGACTGGTATTGAATCTAAAACTATGCAATCGAATCTAGATTTGTTCGAGATCGCCAATCTGGTTCGTGCCGATAAAGACCTGACTTACACCGTGTTGGTGGTGCCCTCCCAATTTTTGATGCAGGCTTTGCGAGATCATCATAAAGGATCCAAGGTAGTGTCGGCGTTAGAAAAATACCTGAAAACATATGGTCACCAAGGTTACAGCATGGACTTTCTAGAGCCTACCCAGATGGAGGATCCGTCAGCGTTATTTGCCTCTTTGAAAGGTATGGTGAGAGATAAAGACTACCATCCAGAGAACCAATCCAAAAAGACTGCTGCTATCAGGCAACAGAAAATGAAGGAAATTGGTGAATTGCTGAATGGTCTGGAGTATTGGCAGTTCCGTTTCAGGTTGTGGCTGGCATATAAGTACAACTTTATTCGGGAAGAAGTTGCCTTCATGTTTGGTTATACCTGGTCGATTCTACGACCAATGGCATTTGAGTTGGGGCGCCGACTAGTTGAAATAGGGACTTTCAAGCAGGCAGACGATGTTTTCTTTATGACTTCTGACCAGTTGGAGCAGGCCATCAGTGAGAGGTCCCATAACCGATCAATGCCGGAACTTGGTGAATTGGCGGCCGAGCTAAGGGAGTATAGGGAGGCCTGTAAGCAGCATCATCCACCTGGAACATTACCGGCCCTGGCTAGCGAGATCGACGCGGTGTCTTTTAAAGAGACTCAGATCAAGAATGATGAAGATAGCAATGTCATGCGCGGTTTCCCGGTTAGTTCGGGTTCTGTTACGGCTAAAGCAAGTGTTGTTCTTGGACCGGCTGAATTCGACAAGATGACCCCAGGAAGTATCTTGGTTAGTCCATTGACAACTCCTGCATGGACCCAGTTATTTGCTAACGCAGTCGGTCTAGTGACAGATGTTGGTAGTATTCTTGCTCATGGTTCCATAGTTGCGAGGGAATACGGTATTCCAGCAGTTTTGGGAGTTGGCAACGGTACCATACGTATCAAGCATGGACAGACTATTACGATTGATGGTGACGCGGGAACAGTAATGATCCTCGAGGAATCTGATTCGTAAAAAAACCTGCTAGCGTTTTCAGATACCTTACGATTCTTTTAAAGATGGTCGTTCACAAATTAAATATTGTAGGTCAGTAGAAATCTTCGCTCTGAAACTACATCGGTTTATCATTTAGTTGTGTAGCCGACGATAAGCTTCGTCACCAAATTCATCAGCGATGGTAAGCCCGAATTCGTGAGCATCGAGGATGGCTTGTATTATTATTTCGTGAGTTAATTTCATGGGCATATGGTGAGCATTGGGATTAGTCATTGTCACTTCAGCCAAGATTTTAAGTTCGTCCGAGTTCTCCGGTGACATGGAAAGTTGTCCCAGATGTACGGGTAATCCCACGCGGGAAAAAAACCTGGCTGCTTTATCTAAGTCATCGGACTTTTCCAACGCCAGTTGAGCCATCGTGCTGATGGCGACGATCTCACCGTGTAAATAGTTTTCGTGGACGCGATCGATGCGTGTGTAGGCTAGTGCAAGTGGATGAACCATAGCAAGACCGCCGCTTTCAAAACCAATCCCGCTGAGCAGGGTGTTTGCCTCCACAACTTTTTCGACGTTATCATCGTTTTTATTCACAGCAACCGACTCAGCGGCTGCTTCGCCAACTTCATAAATTGTCTGTGCGCAGATTTCGCTGATGGCGTACGCGGCTAGTGACGGACGCGCCCCGGCCGGTGTGATAGCTTTTGGATTACTCTGGCAAATCCTAGCCTCGTACCATGTTGCGATGGCATCCCCCATACCTGCGACCAGATAACGCTCGTCCGCCTCAGCAACTACGTTTGTGTCAACGATTACCAGGCTAGGGCTGCGAGCAAAGTACTCAACCGATTCCTGGACCCCCTCTGGTGTATAGACTACTGAAAGAGCAGAGCAGGGTGCGTCATTCGATGCTAGCGTTGGTGCTACAACAGAAGGCACGTTTAGCCGGTGTGCGATGCACTTACCAGCATCAACTGTTTTGCCGCCACCCAGTGCTATCAGGTAGTCGATCTGAGAAGATTGGAGAGCTCTCACCTGAGCCTCAATCTCTAGTACCGAACACTCACCGTGAAACTGGGCGATGACCACATCTATCTCTGCTCTTTTCATGCTTTCGATGGCTTTCTTGCCTTCGTTTGCAAGGCAGCGTTCTGAGCCGAGTACTGCTGCACGCCTGACTGACAATAGTGCAAGGTGATCACCAAGTCGATCGAGCAAGCCAGGTCCTTGGACATATTTTTGTGGAGAAAGTAAGACTCTAGGCAGTGCATCGTCGAAGCCACTGAAAAATGCTCGCGGCGTATACGGTTTGTCGGACATTTTTTGGCTCAGTTAAAGGTCATGGCAAATTTACCAAAGATAGATAGTTAAGACGAAAGCAAAATGGGTGAGTTCACCCAGTTCTGTCTGACGGTGCCTACTTGGGCCTGATATAGTCGTTCATTATCTGTAGTCAGGGTGCAGTTATGAGTGTTCCTTTACCGAATGATTATGCTGAACGCGTTTATGCCGGTGTGCTTGGAAAGGTTATCGGTGTTTATTTGGGTCGACCGTTTGAGGGCTGGACCTATGAGAAAATCCAAGAGCAACTGGGTGATATCGAGTACTACGTTCACAACAAGTTAAATGTACCCCTTATTGTCACCGACGATGACATTTCTGGGACATTCACTTTTGTCAGAGCGCTGGCAGATAATCACTTTGATGTTGATATAACTGCTCAGCAGATCGGTGAAACTTGGCTTAACTACCTGATCGAGAAGCGCACAATTTTGTGGTGGGGCGGACTTGGCAATTCAACAGAACATACAGCCTATCTCCGATTGAAAAACGGCGTACAAGCTCCCGATAGCGGTTCTATGGCGCTAAACGGCAAGGTCGTCTCTGAGCAGATAGGTGCGCAGATTTTTATCGATGGCTGGGCAATGGTTTCACCTGGTGATCCTGATCAAGCCGCAGCGCTTTCTGAAAAAGCTGCGAGAGTCAGTCATGACGGTGAAGCAGTATACGGCGCCATTGTCATGGCAGTTCTAGAGGCTATGGCGTTCGTTGAGCAAGATACCAATAAACTCCTAGACACGGCACTTGACTATATTCCACAGGATTCAGTCATACGTAAATTAATTGACGACGTTCGTACCTGGCATGCAAAAGAACCAGATTGGCGTGCCACTCGAGAGATACTAGCAGCCAACTATGGATACGATAAGTACGGCGGGAATTGCCATATGGTGCCTAACCATGGATTGATCATTCATTCACTTTTGCATGGCGAGAATGACTTTTCTGAAACTATGAAAATCATTAATACCTGCGGCTGGGACACCGACTGTAACTCGGGCAACGTCGGTTGTCTTATGGGAATTAAGAATGGTTTACAGGGCATAGATCTTGGGCTAAACAAGGGTGCTGATTGGCGCGGTCCCGTAGCCGATAGAATTTATATTCCGACAGCCGATCCAACCTGGGGCATTTCAGATTGTGCCAGGGAAGCCGTCGAGATTATCAATTCCGGAAGGGCACTTGCAGCTGAAGAGCTTTGGCAGCCGAAGGGCAATGCGCCATTTCACTTCGAATTTCCGGGCTCGGTGCAGGGTTTCACCATAACTTCCGGAACCGGCGAAATTGAAAACGTTGAAGGCCACAGTTCCACGGGAAAACGTACTCTGCGTCTGCAGGGTGATGCTGAAACAAGATTTGGTACACCGGTGTTTACACCTTCAGTCGATATTGCGCGTTATTTCGATGGTAAAGGTTA
This sequence comes from Gammaproteobacteria bacterium, assembly GCA_002694945.1. Lineage (GTDB taxonomy): Bacteria > Pseudomonadota > Gammaproteobacteria > Pseudomonadales > Azotimanducaceae > UBA9659. Next base: position 11,796 of record NZNP01000044.1, on the reverse strand, counting down.
TGCTTTGATGGCGTCACCGAGGGTCTACCCTGGACAGACAATTAATGGTCGGATCAGCGGTTCCGGTTCTGCTAATCTTTACCTTGCGTCTTATGGCGGTGATGACGAAGTGGTTATCAGTCGCGGTGAGCCTGCTCAATTAAATGAATCAGGTGTTACTTTCAGTATGCCGGTTCCCTCGGTCCAGCCGGTTTTCGAAATTGGTGTTGAATTGCCTGAAGGTGGTGTGGTCTTCCTAGATTATCTTTCTTGGTCGGGAGAACCTGAGGTCACTTTTCGACAACCGGATACACCGAAAGGTAAGCATCCGTCTGCGATGTGGCGTCGTGCTTGGGTCAACGGTGTTGATGAGCTATGGACCTTTGCCGAGTCATTTCGGTTAATGCAGAACGAGGGGCGCGGGCTGATTGTTCAAGGTACACGGGACTGGCGGAACTATACAGTGACGGCGGATGTTACTCCTCACATGGCCAAAGCTGCGGGTATAGCCGCTAGAGTCCAGGGTATGCGCCGTTACTATGGTTTACTTATTGGTCACGACAAAAAGGTTCGTATAATAAAAATGGTGAACGAAGAGTCTATTCTAGCGAGTGCAGNTTTTAATTGGTCGTTTGGCGATACGATTGAGCTTAGCCTAACTGTCGATGGCGATAAAATCATTGGTGTTGCAAATGGTGTCGAGGTTCTTAAGACTGAGGATTCAACCCTTGCTTGTGGCGGCATNGCACTTATTGCAGAAGAAGGCCGGACGGCTACTAATAGTGTTCGGGTCAACCCCGNGTAAATATTTCAGGTTAGGGGTCACAGTAAATGACGGTTTTTGGTAAAGATGAAACGGCGTTAAGCAAATTTGCCGCAGAAATTCCGATACCTCAGTTCGACAAGGCCAGTTTTAGTAAACCAAAACCGTTGGACCTCGCAAAAATCGCGATTGTTACAACGGCAGCTCTTCATCGGATAGGTGAGCCTGGTTTTGAGCTTGGCGATAGTGACTTTCATTTTGAAATCTTGCCGAAAGACGCACGAGATTTGGCGCTTGGTCATCACAGCGTTAACTTTGATCGAGGCGGCTTTGCGGCAGATATCAATGTTGTTTATCCCATTGATCGGCTTGAGGAATTGGCAGATCAGGGTGTTATTGGTGGAGTTGCGGATAGTCACTATTCTTTCGCGGGTAACCAGTCAGAGACGGTGTCTGAAATCCGTCTCGACTCTGGCCCTCTTTGTGCTAGAGAAATGCTAGAAGAGGGAGTAGACGTCGTTCTTTTAACNGGCACCTGACCACTCTGTCCTCGTACCGTGTGTACGCTGGCACATGTTTTTGAAGGAGCTGGTTTGGCGACGATNGTTTTGACCCCGATGAGANATGTCGCTGATCGTATGAAAGTTCCGAGAGCTCTTTATACAAAGTTCCCGGTAGGTCTTTCGCTTGGCAAACCGAGAGATAAAGATTTTCAGAACGAGGTGTTGCACGCTGCGTTCTCCTTGCTCGAGGAATCGATGGGTCCGGTTATCCAGGAATTCCCCCTTGAAGTAAGTTCTACTGGTCACACTCCACTAGTATGCACTATTCCACCAAGGCATGATGCTGAAATACATCCTGCGGTTGATGAAGCACAGGCTTTAAAGTTCGCTTATGATCGCGCACTAAAAAAAAGCAATCGCACATCTGTCGGCATGCAGATCGAGGCAGAGCTAGTGCCAGAAGCTTTAGAAAGCTTTGTCCGGATTGTTGAAGGAGAACAATGGGACGAAGTAGGCTTAATACCTGGGACNATATATGGAACGGTGCATGATATTCGTTCTTACTATGAAGAGCTGGCATGCGAATTGGCGAAAGGTCCTATAGAGCCATGGGGAACCGAAGAATGGTTTTATGACCAAACCGAGGCTGGTCAGCTTATCCTAAAGGCTCGACAAATGATGAGAGACAACGGTGCAGATCAGTCTATTTGGTTTGGACTTGCTCCCGCGGGAAGGAAATAGGAGCTGAATGATTCAATGACCTGTTCGGATGCGTGAACAAGTTCGATAGTTTAGATTTACCTCTTTTGGCGATGAAGGTGCNCATTAGGTAGGCGTTAGAATCAGATTCTCTGCTGGGTTGAGTTATCTTTGGCTGCATGCTGATTCAAGATGCGCGTGCCAAATTGGCAAGGAAGGTTGGAAAAATCTGTTTTTTATCTTCTGCAAAAAGTTTCTAACGGACTAGGAGCTGCCGTCAATTTTATGGTCATTGAATGAGTATTCAAAATACGCGTTTAGGTAAGATCAGAGGTATCGACAAAGCCTCTTGTAGGATTTTTCTTGGGGTTAGATATGGTGAACCTCCGAAACGATTCCGATCGCCAGTAATGTCGGATGGCTGGAAAGACGTTTTTGAGGCGACCGAGTGGCCTAATCGCGCGATGCAAATAAATAAGGAAGGCCTGTTCGGGCAGCGAATCTATGGTGCCCTGAGCGAAGATTGCCTNTTTATGAATATCTATACTCCAAGCAGTAGCTCGACAGGTTTACTCCCAGTNATGGTTTGGATACACGGTGGCGGTTTCAGNGGTGGAACGGGTAATGAGTACGATGGATCAGTTTTGGCGCCACAGGGTAATGTAATTGTAATCACCTTGAACTTTCGGGTCGGCCCCTTTGGTCACTTGGATCTTTCGTCTCAGGGGCCTGCCTTTGAGGGATCAGCCTCTAACGGCTTTAAAGATATGATCCTTGCGTTAAATTGGATCCNGCAGAATATTGAAGACTTCGGCGGTGACCCTGGGAACGTTACGGTGTTTGGAGAGTCTTCAGGGGGTTCATCTGTCCTAGGATTGCTGGGAGCCCCCTCCGCTGAAGGACTCTTCCACAAGGCGATAGCTCATAGCGCAACTGCTGCCTATCGTATCTCCGAAGATCAATCGCATATCATCGCGGAGCGTCTAGGAATCGAAGTCGATTCCTGCGCGGATTATTTGCTCTCAATGACCGCAGAAGAGATTATCGACTTGGATTTGCCGTCAACAATTGCCATAGATGGGTATGTCATAACACGTTCAACAGATGATGCAATACGGTCAGCGGGCAAGGATGGGGTGGCATTAATCGCAGGTACAAATGCTCGGGAGGGTACTTTATATACGTTGGGGAACCACGACGCTCAGGATCACTATCCCTGGTTAAACAATTATCTTGCAACGGATATGCTTTATGGCAAAGATCCTCATTCNTATCAACGGGCTCTTAGAGCTCTCTACCCTGAAGCTTCTGAAGGATCTATCCATGAGAAGATTTGGACGGATATGTTCAGGAAAGTCTGTACCGATGTCGCTNACCAAGCCGCTTTAAANGGGGCTGGTGGTTGGTTATATCGTTTTGACCTAGCTCCGACGCTCCGGGAAACGAGACATCTCGGAGCGTCGCACTCTTCCGAAATGGCGTTCACTTTCAATGCGTTCGGAAATCCCGACACACATTCACGTGTCTTCCACGATCGAAANGACTCAATTGTTAAGGATTTGGCACTTAAGTGGTCGAATACGCTCGCTCGTTTTGCTAGAACCGGTGATCCAAATGGCGATGGTTTGCCAGAGTGGCCTATGTACGATGAAGGTAGATCGTGCTTGGTGCTAGATGAGACCTGCTACGTCGCAAAAGACCCGGATAGGCGACATCGAGCTATCTGGGCTGCAACTGATTGACAGAAGAGGCTTATGTTCAAACTCCTNAATGACATTCGAATCATTGACTTGACNACGATTGTTCTAGGCCCTTACGCGACTCAATTGTTGGCTGATTTTGGGGCTGAAGTTGTGAAAATCGAACCTGAAGATGGTGACATTTTCAGGGCGGTTCGTCCTGGACGAACTAATGATGTTGGTGCAGGCTTCATGAATTTTAATCGTAATAAACGCTCAGTCGTCTTGGATCTGAAATCGCAATCGGGCCAATCCGCTTTAAGAGAATTAATCAAGGATGCGGATGTGCTGGTTCACAATATGAGAGTTATTTCAGCAGAGCGATTGGGTATAGGCTTCAAAACAGTGCAAAAAATGAACCCGAAACTTGTCTACTGCTACTCGCCAGGATTTGGGGGAAGAGGGCCAGATAAAGACGCACCCGCTTATGATGACGTCATCCAGGCTCGCTCAGGATTGGCTGCACTTAACGCCGATATTTCAGGTGCNCCCCGGTTCGTGCCGACCATAGCATGCGATAAGATCGTAGGCTTGCATCTTGCACTGGCCATCCAGGCGGGCCTTATCCAGAAGGAAAAGAAAGGGGAAGGGGTTTGTATTGAAGTGCCGATGNTAGAGACTATGACATCGTTTATTTTATCGGANCATTTGGCGGGCTATTCATTCATCCCCGAAGAAGGGGAGGTNGGTTACACACGCCTAACTTCAGATAACCGTCGCCCTTATNAAACCAGGGATGGTTATCTTGCCATTCTTCCNTATAGTACCAAGCATTGGGTTCGTCTTTTTGAAATCACTAACAACGNTGAATGGCAAACAGCAGAAAAAGTCACCGATCCAGTNTTACGAAGCCAGCATATAGATGANCTTTATGAAAAGCTNGCGGCCCTGGCNAAAACAAAATCTACAGCTGAATGGCGGCGACTGTTAAGTGACGCAGATATACCTCACGCTGAAATCACTGGCATACAGGATTTGTTGGTTGATGAGCACCTAGCGGCTTCCGGCATGTTTAATGTCTATGATGATGAACTTCTGGGTAGAATTCGAGAGATACGTTCTCCATTTGAAGTCAATAGCCAACTGGATTTTGAAGTTGCGGCTAACCGACCAGCCCCTGGTTTGGGTGAAGGTAATTCAGACTTTTTCGATTAGATGTCATGCAGGTGCCAACGCACACCGCATATATCGACGCGTTCTTCTGAAACTAGCGCACCTCTTTCCTCAGCTTTTGTCAGTATTCGTTTACGATCGCTGACGTTTATGTCTATGCCGCTCAATCCAGGTCCTCGACCGTCTGTTGCTTCTACGAATCTGATGAAGACATTGTTTAGTTTAATCGTAAATTGGTCATCCCGACGCTCCAAATCCACGCCCGCCACCTTTGCCCAAAGCTCTGCAAGTTCGAGCGGATCCGTTCCCTGTAGTTCAACGCCCTTAAAGTCAACGGTTACATCTTGCTTAACCTTGTCCTCCCATCCAGTCCCGCCCACTGGGTGCCAATACCCTTCGAAGTCGTTGTAAGCGTCAGATTCAATTTCAAAAAATGCGGCCTTCAGATCACCGGGATGTAGCTGACAGAGATACCAGTCACCTCGCTTTGTCTCGTGCGCGATCCGGACACCGTTTTCTAATGCATTACTCCTGATAGCCTCAAGTGAGTTACGACTGTCGGCCTGTGTAATCACCATGTATCCACCGTCCCCACTCCGGCGATCTAGGTATCGGCCACCTGCTGTGCCTTCCTGGATTGGGGCGACCACTTCTAGAAAGTTTCTCCCTATCGGCATTAAAGTGTTTTCTAATCCGAACTGTCCTACGCCTGGGTCGACGTAACAACGTTCAATTCCAAGCACCTCCGTCAGGTCTTCAATAACAGGTTCTAGCTCCCGTGCGACTAAGCAGATTTGGCGTAATTGAATTGTCATTATTGATTCCTATTGTTTGATTTTTTATAGGCCGCTAAAATTTGGTTGACGTTTTTCGACAAAAGCTGCCAGAGCCTCTTGGTTAGCCGGACTACCACGTAGATTGGCAAGCGCTTGGTTTTCATCCTTCATAGCTTGCTTTAGCTGTTCACGAATAGGATCTACTATCAGAGCCTTGGTTTGGGTGAGTGACGTTAAAGGTAAATTTGCAAGAATTTCCGCTTTAGCTAAAACGTGCTTCATAAGTTCATCTGCTGGGACGGTTTCAAGTGCAAGCCCTGTGGTCACGCATTCGTCGGCAGTCATCCACTCAGATGCTAGCAAAAACCACGATGCTTGTTGGCGACCTAGAAGTTGTCTGAAGGTTATTGTGCTGGCGGCTTCTGCCGTTAAACCCAAAGCTGAGAAAGGGCAACGCAAACGCGCGCTATCGGCCATAAAGACAGCATCAGCTAAACCACAAATTGTCGCACCTATACCGATCCCGATACCATTGACGGCGATCAGGAGCGGTTTGGGGAAATCGATAGCTGACTCGATCATTTGTTCGAACCATTGTGCTCGTATTTCGGCAGCTTCTTTTAAGTCAGCACCTGCCCAAAATGCGCTACCGCTTCCCGTAAGCACTACAACCTTAATCTCCTCATCTGCGGAGGCAGATCGAAACATCGCAATCAAATCTTTTGCCATCTGAGCATTTAGTGCGTTTAACACTTTGGGTCTGTTTAGTTCGACGACGCGAACATATCCCTTGTCTTTAATAGTCAGTGTTTTCAAGCTAATCATCCATGCTAGAAGTTTTTGTTTCGAAGGCTTTCAGTTCATCATGCCATTTCTGAAATTGTGTTTCCCGGCGACTATCTACTAGGGTGTTTGGTGTTCTACCAGATGGGAGTACCTTTCTCTCTGGATAATCTGCACCGAGAGCGCTGCGTGTTACGGAGAGGTTCCAGGCCTGAAATTGTTGATATAAGTGTTTCGCTATTTTTGGATAACTCTCCACTAAATTGACTACTTCACTAGGGTCTTTAGTCACGTTATATAGTTCAAAGGATGAGTCGGCCTGATCGTAATTTTTTAGAATTTTCCAGTCATTGTCGAGCCACGCCCAGCCGCCATTCGCACGAAAACCAATGGGTTTGTGTCTTTTTTCGGGCTCTTCGCCGAAAGCGTGAATTATCGAAATTCCGTCGTAAACCTGATTGATTGATCCCGGATCGAGGCCGGCGATATCGATTAGGGTGGGAAAAATATCCGTNGTGCTAGCGGGAAAATTAGAAATTCGTGGGTTTATTTTGTCAGGCCATTCGATGACGGCGGGAACCCGCAGTCCACCCTCATAAAAGTCTTTTTTAAANCCTCGCAGGTCTCCTGTGCTATCGGGATGGACCCCTCGGTAACAACCATGTTGTTCTATTGCTTCCAGACTTGTAAGGGAAGGATCAATTTCATTGCCGCAGTTTGACGGATAGAGTATCTGTCGCTGGTCGCCTTCTTTAACGATTAGCGCATCGATATTTGGTGTCCCCCCATTGTCACTGGTAAACCACACTAACGTATTTTCTGANATATNGAGGTCTCTCAGAGCCATTCTTAAATAGCCTAGGGAACGATCAATTGCGACAATCTCTCCTAACATATTAGCTGAAGTGTCATCGATCTTGGTTAGGAATAACCCGACGTCACTCCCTGCAGCATGCCAGGGCCCATGTGGGCTTGAATACCAGATAACAACGAAAAATGGACTCCCGTTTTCAACCTGATTGGTAATGTACTTAAGAGCCTCCGCNACAATNACCTCNGAACCATCTCCTCTAAATGATTCTCTCTGACCATTACGAGACAGCTCAAATTCACTAAAGTCAAAGCCGCTGGTGGCACTGAGCCAGTAATCGAAGCCAAATTCTCCTGGGTTATGTGGGTCGTGAAGCGGTAAGGGATGATCTTTAGCTACAGCTTCATTTAAGTGCCATTTGCCGAAGTGCGCAGTAGCGTAGCCAGCGTCTTTGAAAGCGGCAGCCAAGGTTAATTCTTGCNTNTTAATTGAATGTCCAACGCGGAAGGCTCCGGTTCGATCGTTTGTTCGACCCGNAAGAATNGATGCTCGCGTAGGGGTACAGCTGGGTGCTCCGGCATAGAATCTATCCATGCGCAAGCCCTCACTCGCCATGCTATCGAGATTTGGAGTTTTAAGTAGTGGGTAATCATAGTATCCAGTTTGTGCCCACCCCATGTCGTCCGCCAACAGCAGAATGATGTTCGGCTGTTTGTCGCTGCCAAGGGCTGCAGTTGTGATCAAATACATAGATAAAGTGAAACTTAGGATCTTCAAATTAGGTCCTTCGATAAACCAAGATAATGATTGCGCATTCCACTTCTCTCTTTAGACAGAAGGTTGTTTATATCAACCTAATATCGGTAAGTTAGGGGTTTTATATACCGTTTGATTGTCGGTTTATGACGCAACACATTAACTCTAGTTGAGAACTTGACGTTTCNAAAATTTGGTTAGTTTCCNAGTCCGTCTAGAAAGCTATTTANGAAAGAAGTTGCTATCGTCACAGATGCAGAGGCCCGTGGCAATAAAGGTTTTCACTAANGGCTTGTTAGTTGNCNGTGGCTTGTAAAAATTTGATTTAANTTAGGAGAAACAATTTTATGGATCTTCAATTAGNCGGCGCTAAGGTCGTTATATCCGGTGGTAGTCAGGGAATCGGACTAGAAGTCGCAAAAACTTTTCTGGAGGAGGGCGCGACTGTGCAGATAGCGGCTCGTACTGAATCCAAGATTAATGAGGCGTTAGAGCAATTAAGCCCTTTCGGTTCTGCAACTGGCCAAGTTTGCGACGTTGCAGACTACGATACTACCGTTTCATGGATGCAAGACGCTGCGGCAACAATGGGAGGTATTGATATTGTTATTCACAACGCGACAGCGAGTGGGCTTCCGGATGGCGGACCGCAATCATGGCGAAGCAATTTTGAGGTTGATTTGCTNGGTATGGTGGGTATGAGTGAAGGTGCTTTGCCTTATCTCGAGAAGTCAAAGCGTGCGGCTCTGGTTCAGATCGCTTCGATTACTGGGATAGAGCATCACGACGTGCCCATCAGTCCGAGTTACGGTGCTATGAAAGCAGCATCGATTCGTCATATGGCGCAACGCGCATTACAGTGGGGAGGGAAAGGCATTAGGGCGAATACCGTCGCGCCAGGACCTATCTTTATAGAGGGTGGCGCGTGGAATAATATTAAGGATAACGCGAGTGCCCTTTACGAACGGGATAGAGACTGGCATCCAACCGGGCGTATGGGAACCGCCGAAGAAGTTGCCCGTGTTGTGGCGTTCCTGGCGAGTCCNGCGGCAAGTTGGGTTAACGGTACCACTGTTCGTGTCGATGGCGCTTTCTGTCGGGGTGTGGATTTCTAGATCAGGCCGCTGAAGTCTGAAGTTTTCCTCTCTTTTTTCTATCACTTCTATTGCGACTTCGTCTGCTTTGATCTTGACGTTTTGATTTTTGGTTTTTTGTCTGCTGTTTTTTCTTGGACGGTAAACCCTTNCTACCCTGGATTTTCGAGGACTCAGGCAGCTGATGCTCCGGTTCAAATGACTCAACCGTGACACGCTCGATAGAAGTCCCGGTTAACCGTTCAATGTCTCTGAGTTGTTTGATCTCGTCAGCAGACACCAGTGAAATTGCAGTCCCGGATTTGCCCGCGCGACCCGTACGGCCAATTCGATGAACATAATCTTCAGCGACATGTGGCAAATCAAAGTTAATGACGCGTGGCAGGTTTTNTATGTCGAGNCCTCTTGAGGCGATGTCAGTGGCGATTAGCACATCAACTTGACCATCTTTGAATTTGCGGAGTGCTTTGGTGCGCTGGAATTGACTCTTGTTGCCATGGATAGCNGCGGTGCATATTGAGACTTTATTAAGTTGGCGCNCCAGCTTGTCGGCNCCGTGTTTTGTCTTCGTGAATACAAGCACNTGGGACCAACTGTTGNTNTTGATCAGGNAGGTAAGCAATCGACTTTTTTGTTGTTTGTCGATCGGATGAAGTAACTGCGTCACGGCATCAATGGTTGAATTTCTAGGGGCAANGTCCACTTCTGCAGCTGCTTTTAGCATTGTTGCCGCTAGCTGGCGGATTTCTTTTGAATAGGTTGCCGAGAACATGAGNGTTTGTTTNTTCNTCGGGAGCAATCGTTGAATTTTATTCAAATCATGAATAAANCCCATATCAAGCATGCGGTCAGCTTCGTCGAGGACAAAAAAATCTAGATTGTCGAATCGAATGGCTCCTTGCTGATAGAGGTCCAATAAGCGCCCAGGNGTTGCTACGAGTAAATCGACCCCTTTCCTTAATTTACGTATCTGTGGGTTGATGTTTACTCCACCATTTACCACGGCTGACTTGATATTAAGCTCTTGTCCGTAAGCTTCGATGCAAGCTTGTATTTGTGCAGCCAGTTCACGAGTAGGAGTTAACACTAGACCTGCTACTTTGCCTGTCGGAATCGCCTTTCGTGAACTTAGTGCTTGAAGAATGGGCAGCACGAACGCAGCTGTTTTTCCTGTTCCTGTTTGCGCTGAGGCCATGACATCGCGACCGCGCAGAATNATCGGGATGGCCTTTTGCTGAATTAACGAAGGTTTGGTGTAACCTTTTCTTGTTACGGCTTTTAAAAGCGGTTCAATAAGGCCGAGATCCGAAAATTTCATAATAGTCCANTGCGATAGATCGCATGATTACTGAGTGGAAGGCTGAGTATTTATTTGAGCCCGTGTGCCAGATTGGCACTGCGCGGCATTCTTGATTGCCACTCGGGAGGGAGGGAAAGAACGGTTGGAACCGTTCGCGACTGCGTCTGCGCTAGCTGGAAAAATCCAGCGTGCGCACTTTATAGCCTAAAGGGACTGCGCACAAGAGCATCGTTAAAAAGATATTGATCTATGTCTCTGCAGACAGGAATAATTTCGTTAGGTAGCGCTCATAAGNTTCTCTTGAATCTTTCGAAGAGTCGTTGCCAGCATTTGTTTATCCTCTATCTTCTTCCTTGCAACGGATTCAGANGACGCGAGCCAGCTAATAGACTTTGCGAACAGTGCTCCGCCATGTCTAAGGTTGTGCCCACCCGTACCAAATTCGAAGTGATAGTCGTAACCTGCAAATTTTAAAGCATCGGCCATCATTTTGTTTGCCAACGGCCAACTACCTAGCAGAATTTCAGCATCGGCTTCGCCGCTGGTCAGAAAGATTTTAATCGGCTTGCGTGGTTCTTCGCGGACCCAGAAGGGGAACTCATGGCCCCCTCGGATGTTCGTAAAAGATCCGCAATGACTAATTACCTTGCCAAAGGAGTCTGGCCGTTGCCAGGCCATGTTGAAAGCACAAATGCCGCCGCTGCTAATGCCGCAGGNGATTCGCTCTTCGGGATCTTTGGTAATTTTAACCTGCAAAGTATTTTCTACGAATGGCAGCAGTTCTTCGTCAATGAAACGTACATAGGTGTCGTTGATTGAATCGTATTCGATACTTCTCTGATTTCTGGCTTCGATTTNTGTTGAGCCCTTAAAGGCCCCGGGCATGACGAAGACGCCGATGGTCGGTCGGATCTTGTTCGCGTGCATAAGGGAATCCAGCACGGCTGTCGCACGCACCGGGCCNTGACGATCGAGATAGCCGCCTCCGTCTTGNCAGATCAATAGAGAGGCAGTGCCNTCGAGGTTGTTNGGTATTGAGACCCAGAGGTCACGATAGGTNCCTGCGAATATCTCGGTATCGGACCAGTTGCGAAAAGAAGTTATCTTCGNGGTAGGGATTTCATTGTCAGGANAGGCTTCAGCGNAGGGATGATAAGCCGAGTCTCCTGGGANGCTTAGTGACAATAGGATTTCTCCATTGGTACGCCCGTTGATTGCATCTGCCAAGAAGTCACTGTCTGACATTATACTTTCCTAAAATTCGTCTATAGATTACATCCGGCGAACTTCTAGTTTGGCTACCAGAAATATTTAGTCATTCTAGGATAAGTGGGTCAAGCTCAGTGCCAGGTGGGTAGTTGTCGGCGATCTGGTACATGCCATCCATTGTGATTTCTGACTTGATCGTCATGCTTTTGTCTGAGCTAACTTCGATTGGACCAAGTTTGGCTATGGCGCATCGATTTTCTCTCATCAGTGA
>NZNP01000043.1 GCA_002694945.1 Gammaproteobacteria bacterium | reverse complement strand
CTACGAAGCCTGGCGAGACGGAATTTACTCGCACTCCGCGGTCTGCCCATTCGACACCAAGTTGCAGGGTTAGGTTTCGGAGCCCTCCTTTTGCTGCAGCATAACCGGCCACGCTATTTTCATTGGCACCGCTCGCTAGAATGGAGCAAATATTCACGATCGCGCCGGTCCCACGCTGTAGCATATGACGACCACATTCACGCGCGTAAAGAAAGGCGCCAGTAAGATCAACCGATATGATCCTATTAAAAGTTTCGGTATCGAATTGTTCNGCAACTACGCCACGAGGATCCGCGATACCCGCATTATTGACGAGCACATCGATCCGGCCATGATCTGACATGCCGGCATTAATCACTTTNAGCACATCGGCCTCATCGGAAACATCACCGACAACTGCAGTNACCTTACTACCTTTTCCTCGACAGATGTCCGCAACAGTCATCAAGAGATCCTCGCTTCGAGCAGTTAGAATGAGGTCAGCGCCAGCGTCGGCAAACGAGTATGCGAATTCTTCGCCTAAACCATAACTTGCGCCGGTAATGAGTGTGACTTTTCCAGTGAAATCAAACATAGTGAATCCTAATTCATAGAAGTAAAACAAAGTATATGATCCCAAAGTCGATTGAAGANGTCACCAACACTTGGTTATCAGAAATACTGCGCGGCGAGGTCTGGATAAGCAAGCGAATCCAAATTGGACAGGGCGTCGGCATAATGGGAGATATTTTTCGTATCGAACTNAGCCATAAAGAATCAGGAATCCCGCATAGTTTAGTGGTGAAGCTGCCCTCTTCCTGGGAAGAGAACCGGTCTCAAGGAGTCGCCTTAGGAATGTTCGAAGCTGAAGTGAAGTTCTATCGNGAACTCGCTCAAGAAGTAACGGCTGGGTTACCCCGAATTTTCCTCGCTGAAATAGAAAGNGGTACCTCGAACTTCGTTATCTTGATGGAAGACCTAAGTTCTTTGACCATGNTCAACCAAAGTCAAGGCGCGACAGTCGATCAAGCCTTGATGGCAGTTGAAGTATTAGCAGCCGTTCATTCCGTCTGGTGGGACAAAGTCAGCAATGAACAACTTTCCTGGATTCCTGACATGATCGGGCCAAGAATACAGTTCGTNGANGATTTGCTANAACAAATCCTAAANCCGTTCTGCGATACNTTCGGGGACTACTTAGCGCCTGAAGGCAGAGAGATGTTTGAAGCATTCGCTGGCAACTATCTCAGCGTCAACAGAACGTTAGCTCAACGTAGCCCGTGGACTCTGGCACACCAAGATTTTAGAGTGGAAAACATGCTTTTCGACGAAAACCGCGTAGTGGTCCTCGACTGGCAAGGCATCGGTCGGGGACCTGGATCATATGATTTAGCCTATTTCTTAGGCGGATCCATGGAAACAGAGCTGCGTCGCGCGAACGANAGGTTTATNGTGAGTCACTATCACGCCAAGCTGGTTGAAGAGGGGATTACAGGTTATTCACTAGACCAACTATGGAGCGACTATCAATTGGGTCATCTACAGGGCGGACTNGCAACTTCCATGGTCACCGGTGGAAGCATGGATCTAAGNAATGAGAGAGGACGCCAGCTAATTGCGACGATGTCCAACAGACATGTTACCGCTGCACTGGACCATAACGGCATGAGTCTCCTTGAGGACTGTGTCAATCGGTATAATTGATTAACCGAAGGAACAAGAACCGTATAGATTGCGGTTACTCAAAGCACTAGTTTAATNTCAAGCTNACATCGCGCNATTTTCNCTNNACGGTNAAATATGCATTGTACGTTCTCAAAATGCAGCGACAAATTTGAATGAGTCCCCGAATTATATTCGCTTATTTTTAGTATTGAAATTNACCTGGCGAGAACAAGCGATTACTTCTGANCTGTAAGGAGAACTCTANAATGACAAAGACTGTCANAGGAACTNTCNGAATGATTGATTAATAATCACTTATGTTCATCTTCACTCTTTTTGAGGCGATAACCTTCTATTGAAAAAGAGATATATTATCCTTGGACTAGTCAGTAATTANGTCCGAAATACAACTGGATCAAGTTCACCCGAGATCTCGAAATTAAATCCTCAAACCTTGNNGTTAACCTTTGTTATGAAGCTCAATAATTTCAGGGTTACTAGCCTCACGTTGNTTTGCAGAATCATTACGGAGTACTTCTATTCTTGAGAGATATTGATCATCAACATTTCCTGCTACGTATTGTCCATCGAATACCGAAGTATCAAACCGGTTCACCGAAGGATTTATACCTAAAGCACATTCCGTTAGATCCTCTATCGTTTGATAAAGAAGCCAATCAGCACCTATATAACTGCCTATTTCAGCTTCGCTTTGTTGATGTGCAACGAACTCAGATGCTGCTGGCATATCGATACCATAAACATTCGGATAACGCACAGCTGGTGCCGCAGANGCAAAATAAACCTTTTTAGCTCCTGCATCCCGCGCCATTTGCACAATTTGTTTGGATGTTGTGCCTCGTACGATGGAATCATCGACCAACAAGACATTTTTCCCACGAAACTCCAGCTCAATAGGGCTCAATTTACGACGGACAGACTTTTTTCTCTCGGACTGACCAGGCATGATAAATGTTCGACCGATATATCGATTCTTAACCAGACCTTCTCGATATTTTACGTCCAGTCTATGGGCCATAGGTAACGCCGCCGTAGTTGAGGTATCCGGGATTGGGATGACTACATCAATATCATTGTCGGGGTATTTTTCTTTAATCCGGTCTGCCAGCTTTTCTCCCATTTTTAGCCGCGATTTATATACAGAAATCTGATCAATAACAGAATCTGGCCTGGCTAGATATACNAACTCGAAGATGCAGGGGCTATACAAAACTGTNTCAACACACTGTTTGGTGTAAATATTGCCGCTNATATCNATATAAACCGCTTCACCGGGCAATATGTCNGCAATNACGTCAAAGCCCAANGCAGTTAGAGCCACAGATTCTGACGCTATCATGTACTCAGGACCTCTATCTGTTTCGCGCTTACCGTAGATGAGTGGGCGAATACCGTAAGGGTCACGAAAACCTACAATGCCATAGCCCGTTATAAGTGCTACAACTGCGTAGGCACCTACCGCCCGTTTATGCACCCGACCTATAGCTTCGAATATTTCTTCTGGCGACGTCCTAAGCGACGAAACATCCTGCAATTCGTGAGCAAATACATTTAGCAAAACTTCGGAGTCAGAATTAGTATTAATATGTCGTCGGTCAGCACGAAAAAGATCTTCGTTAAGTTTTTCTGAGTTAGTCAAATTACCATTGTGCGCAAGGCAAATACCAAAAGGAGAATTGACGTAAAAGGGCTGAGCTTCNGCGGAGCTTGCTGTCCCTGCAGTCGGGTAGCGAACATGNCCAATGCCCATGGATCCTTTAAGCAGATCCATGTGATGCTGGCGGAAGACATCACGAACTAGTCCTGTACTCTTGCGAAGATGTAAGCGGCCTCCATCGCATGTAACAATGCCTGCGGCATCTTGCCCTCTGTGCTGGAGAATAGTTAGGCCATCATAGAGGTCATAGTTTACCTCTCCTTTCCCAACGACCCCTACAATTCCACACATAGTTCCTCCTAGGAACTTTGATTAGTAAACGGTTCCTCTTTACCGCCCTGAATAACGGCCTCTCCTTGCTCCCAAAGAATTGGGCTTAGTTTCTCAATAACTACTATTATCTCTGGCAATAGCCTAGATTGTTTGTACCAAGCTTCATCTTCAACCGGCGCAAAGTGATGCAACATGGCAACAACGAGCAGAACCACCAAACCACCTCTGGCAAGCCCNAAAATCATACCCAAAAATCGGTCAGTACTCGTAAGCCCAGTCATTTTAACTAATTCGCCCATAACGAAGTTGACCATTCCACCTGTCATCAACGTTCCGATGAAAAGAATAAGGTATGAAGCTCCCATCCTAAGCAGATCTGTTTCAATTTGGCTCTCGAGCAACACCGAAAGATGTCCTGCAAAAAGTCGTGAGACAACCACGGCGGCAATCCAGGTCAATAACGAGAGCGCCTCTTTCACGAACCCTCGACGGATACTAAACAACNTAGANAATGTGAGGATGCCAACAATAAAATAATCAAGGACAGCCATGGTATCTAACCACTAAGCATCTCTTTATTGTCTTCTATCCGATAGCGAACAATCTGCCCTTTTAGGTTTAAAGTACCTTCAATCTTATCAGCTATTTCAGCGAGAGCGGCTTTACTACTCGATGGTCCGACAAAAACACGAAACAGATCTCCAGAGTTATTCTTGGCATACAAGATATAACTTCTATAATTCTTAGCGCGTAGGGTCTCCCTAAGGCGTAACGCATTCTGCTTATCTTTAAAGCTACCAAGCCTAATACTCCAATTCACTGGGAGATTGTTCTTGTCAACAATAAAATCCGACCGATTAAGATAGTTTGCTTCATCCACGACTTCCCGCGGCAAACGTGCCTCACTATCACGGGCTCTCTGCTCTATCTTTAGTGCAACGTCTTGAACAGTTAGCCTCTCAACAGCTACCTGAGGAGGTTCAGGAACCGAGCTCTTTAAGCGGATCCTTTCTTCTTCAGAGCCATTAAACAAGGCAGGAAGAACAATTATTGCGAGAGAAGTCAAAATGACTGCTCCTAATAAACGTTGTTTAAGTTTTACATCCACAGTCTTTTAAATCAGGCATTATCCTGCTGCTTTTCTAAATGTTCGATTGCGCTTGCTACCGTCGCAAACGAACCGAAAACTACCAATAGGTCCTGCGGTTCCACGACTCTCTGAACTGTCTCGAGCGCTGAGTCAATGTTAGCATAGGCTTGAATTTCTCCAACATCTAACTCAAAAATCTGAGCCGCTACGTAGTCTGCTGACGCTGCCCGTTCCTCAGGCAAATCGGTGACATGCCAGGACTTAAATATCCCGTGGCAAGCAGAGATTACACCAGATATGTCTTTGTCAGAGTAAATGCCAATCAACGCATGCATATCACCCGATATATTCAGAGTTTTTAGATAATCAGTTAGGAATTTAGCGGCCGCTGGATTATGCGCGACATCCAGTAACACCTTGCAATCGGCGTCGATCAAAGTCTTCCTACCAATCAGCCTGCTATTGCTCGCAATATCCCGAAATTGACTTTCTGAGAGCTTCAGATCCAAGATTTGAGCAGCTTGACGAGCACATGCATAACTTGCAGCGGGTAACGAACAATCCATCTCTTCAGGCAATGGAAAATCATGACCTACTGCCTTAATTGGGACACGCAAACTGTTGACCTCTTTCATAATTGAATCCGGAGGATCTGGTTCACCGAGCACCAGTGGCGTTCCCTCGCGAAGGATTCCAGCTTTTTCACCGCCGATCGCTTCTCGACTGTCACCCAACCAACTCTCGTGATCTAAAGCAATTGAGGTGATAATGCATAAATCTGGTTCAACAATGTTCATTGCGTCAAGTCGCCCACCTAATCCCACTTCTAGAATCGTAAGATCAACTTCATTCTGCCGGAAGACAAACATTGCTGCGAGCGAAGCAAATTCAAAATAAGTTAAGGATGTATCGCCTCGAGCAGTCTCTATAGCTTCAAAGGCACTAACAATCTCGTCATCCTCAACGGGCTGGCCGTCGATCTCGATGCGTTCATTAAATTTAAATAGATGCGGCGAAGTCGTCAGTCCGACCTTTAGTCCTGCCATCCTTCCCATGTCGGACAGATACTTACAGGTAGATCCCTTACCATTTGTGCCGGCAACAAGTACTACTCTTTCTCCNGGATGAATTAAATCTAAGGTACGACCGACTCTGCCTACACGCTCCAAACCAAGGTCCCAACTAACCGGGTGAGCGCTTTCTATGCGCGTTAACCAATCATCTANATTTAATTTTNTCACCCGTCCAGAGCCGTCCTTAGCTCCCTAATAAGAGCTTGAACACGTTCTTCTAGCAGCTNCGGATTATCTCCATTATCTCCCATAATCNTGACGATAGCCGANCCTACTACCGCCCCATCCGATAACTCTGCAATAGCTTTCGCGCTGGCTCCATCTTTGATACCGAAGCCGACGAGTATAGGCAAGTCGCTAAAAGCTCTGAACCTTGACATTTTCTCNGCGACATCAGCCAGATCGAGCGTCTCTGCTCCTGTTGTTCCTTTGAGTGAGACGTAGTAAACGAACCCTCTGGAGGCTCCACAGATCTTTCGAGCACGAACATCGGTTGTCGTTGGGGAAAGTAAATAGACAGTCTCGATTTCTCGCTCGGCTAGCAGATCACCAAATTCCCCCGCTTCTTCAGGGGGAAAATTAACAATGATAGTACCGTCTACCCCCGCTACAGCCGCAGCCTCGGCAAATTCATTGTAACCCATTGATTCTATTGGATTCAGATATCCCATTAGGACTACAGGCGTTATCGAATTGTCCTTGCGAAATTCACGAACCATCTCAAGGCAACTCGTGAGAGATATCTTGTGCGTCAAGGCACGCTCGTGAGCTAATTGAATGATGGGTCCCTCCGCTTCAGGATCGGAGAATGGCATCCCCAACTCGAAAACATCAACACCAGCNTCNACCATNTGGTGCATNAGNGGGACTGTTATCTNTGGNTTAGGNTCNCCGGCNACCAGGTAAGCGACNAAAGCTTTCTGTCCNGATTCTTTNATTTCATTTAANCGCGCNGAAAGTCTCGCCATGATNTCTACTCAATGGAAATTCCGTCAATTCGNGCGACAGTNGGNATATCCTTATCACCTCGCCCAGANAGGTTGACCACGATACTCTGGTCAGTGCTCATGGTCGATGCNAGCTTCATAGCGTATGCGACCGCATGCGAGGACTCGAGAGCAGGCAAAATTCCCTCTAAAAGGTTCAACTCGCGAAATGCTGCCATTGCCTCATGATCATCAATTGCAACGTATTCAGNCCTTTTCATGTCTTTCAAGAANGCGTGTTCCGGCCCAACACCAGGATAATCTAGTCCAGCTGAGATGCTGTGAGCTTCAATAATCTGGCCATCTTTATCATCNAAAAGATACGTTCTATTNCCGTGCAAGACACCAACGGANCCTTCATTTAGCGAAGCGGCATGCTTGCCACTATCGAGACCATAGCCTGCAGCTTCAACACCAATCAGACGGACGCTGCGGTCTTCAAGAAAAGAATGGAAAATCCCCATGGCGTTCGAACCGCCCCCAATACAAGCTACTATGGCATCTGGNAGTCCACCNGACACTGCCGCAAACTGCCNCTTNGTTTCTTCACCNATAACTGATTGNAAATCCCGAACGATCATCGGATAAGGGTGGGGCCCCGCGACCGTNCCGATAATATAGTGTGTATTATCAACATTGGTTACCCAGTCACGCATAGCTTCGTTTAGAGCATCTTTTAGCGTTCGCGATCCTGAATTCACAGGAATTACTTGGGCTCCTAGTAACTTCATTCGATAAACATTCAAGCTCTGACGCTTAATGTCTTCACTACCCATATAAACGCAACATTCAAGTCCAAACCTTGCNGCAACGGTTGCGGAGGCAACTCCATGTTGTCCAGCTCCTGTCTCCGCAATAATTCTNGGCTTACCCATATATTTAGCCAGAAGCGCCTGACCAATACAGTTATTTATCTTGTGTGCGCCTGTGTGATTNAGATCCTCTCTTTTCAAATAAATTTTTGCGCCACCTGCTTCTTCCGTTAACCGTTTAGCGAAGTACAGTGGCGATAAACGTCCGACATAATCTGCCAGGTCACGCTGCAGCTCTTCCTGAAAAACTTCCTCATTTCTGAGCCGTAGATATTCGCTCTCTAAATTCTCAAGAGCTGCCATCAGAGTCTCGGAGACAAATTTCCCTCCGAAAATACCGAAATGGCCCCGCTCGTCTGGAAACGCATAAAGATTTTCGTTGGTGCCTGTGATATTACTCATCGTTCACTCCGATCAACTTGCTTTACAGCAGTCATAAACTGACGCATTAATGCTGAATCTTTNATCCCTTTGCTGCTTTCAACCCCACTAGCCACGTCAACAGCACAGGGATGCACTTGATTAATAGCCGCTGTCACATTGATTGGCGTCAGCCCCCCCGCCAAAATGAGCGGCAAACTAAGTCGGGGTACGATAGTCCAGTCGAATCGCTCACCCAACCCTCCGAACTGTCCTGTAGCAGGGGTGTCGAGTAATATTGCTGCCGCGTCATGAAAAACCNCAGCCTCACGCTCGATTTGGCTGGCAGAAATCGCGCTTATTGCCTTGATGTAAGGCAGGCCAAACGATCGACACATGTTAGGAGGTTCGCCGCCGTGAAATTGCAAAAAATCAAGATCCACATTCGCCAAGACACGCTCAACACTTTCTGAGGCCGAGTTTACAAACAAGCCCACTCTCTTTAGAGATTTAGGCAACTCGGCCGAAATTGAAATAGATTCAACTAAACTCAAGTGACGAGAGCTCGACGGCCAAAAATTGAACCCGATAGCATCGACGCCACAAGCCGCCGCTGCTAGCCCATCTTCTAGCCTCGTGATACCGCATACCTTGACTCGAGTCCTAAATTTCAACAGCAAGCCCTAGCTACAAAAGGGCGCGAGTTTACCAAATGAAAGTAATCATAAGCCAGCAATGTCTAATATACGGTAAACATGTGGCAGACAAGCTTNGGGTGGAACATCATACTTTTCAGGGTACAAGACATTCACGAGTGAGAGACCCTCAGGAGCTGCAGTCTTAGCGGCGGCAGAGCGATCCGCTAAATACAACAATTCACCTATCCAGATTATAGGTTTCTGACCAGCNCCCACCTCCAATAACGANCCAACGATGTTCCTGACCATGTGATGCAAAAATGCGTTCGCCACTACATCAATGATGACCATCTCCCCTAATCGTTTGACAGAAATAGACATTAGTTTGCGCATCGGAGACTGCGACTGACAATTNGCTGATCGAAACGAACTGAAATCATTTTCACCTAACAAAGACTGTGCAGCGACATTCATCGCATCAGCGTCTAAGGGGCGCCGCTCATGGCTTAAAAAGTCTTGCATGAGAGCAGATCTTACCTTCGAATTNTGGATCATGTAGACATAACGTCGGGCCAACGCTGAACGACGAGCATCAAAATCATCAGCNACCTCTGCCGCCCACTCAATCGAAATATCCTTTGGAAGATGCACGTTACCGCCCATAACCCAGGCCTTACTGGGCCTGGAAGCGCTTGTATCAAAATGCACAACCTGTTTGGTCGCATGTACACCTGTATCTGTTCGACCCGCTGCACTGAGTTTAGTGTCAGTGTCTGCTACTTTACTAATGGCCTTAGTTAGTTCNCCCTGAACAGTTGGGNGGAATTCGTTTTGAAATTGCCAGCCATGGTAGCGGCAACCATTATAGGCGACAATGAGAGCTATTCGTGCCAATGTTAGTCAAGCTTATCAAGCAGTTCGTTGGCCTCAGCTACCTGCTGTTCGGTACCTTCTTCCAATACTTCCTTTAGAACTTCCCTTGCCCCGGCAGCCTCTCCCATCTCTATATAAGCTCGCGCAAGGTCCAGTTTAGATGCTGGGTCTTCATCAAAATCTAGGAACTCAGCATTTTCATTTTCAGTAAGTTCTTCTAAGTGAAGGTCGTCCGAATCCTCCACAACGTCGAAAGTAAAATCCTCGAAGTCTTCATCAAGATCTAGCGTAGCAGCGGAATCATCTGAAAGACCCAATTCATTTTCCCCTAGCTCGGAAAGTTGATCATCAAAATCTAAATCAACATCCGGTCTCGCTAATGGTTTGGTCTCAGCTACGTCTCCAGTCTTAATTANGTACCGGTCTATTTCATTATCACCAAGGTCTGAGATACTTTGAGAACTCACAGCGTCGTCCGGTGTTTTTGACGGCTCTGCTTCTGATTCGCCTACCCCCCTTCGCTTTTCCTCAACACNATCCAGTCTTCCGCGCTGGTCTTTTCTATCCTGCAGGAAGCCTTCTNCAATCTCGTTTTGGTGCGCTAGAGACTTTGCGTCATCATCCTTCAGTACAATTTCATTAAGTGACACCGCCTNGTATAACGAATCTTTTTGCAAGGCTCCAGCTTTACGCCGGCGCACCAGAATCATTACTAATACCAGCCAGCCTACAATAAGAAGTGCAAGGGCCGTGAGCACAAAAGGATTATTCAATAAAGAATCGTCATTTCTGTCTTCTTCTAAAACCTTCGAAGTAACTGATGACAAAGANCTCTCTGCTTCGAGCGCTTGCAAACGTTGCAATTCCGCTCGTAGAGCCGCTAATTGATTGTCTTTTAACTCGACTAGGTCGACAAGATTGTCCACTTGCTCAGACAACTTATCGAATCGAACATTCATTTCTTCGTTGTTTCGGCGCACGGTATCAAGATCTTCTCGGGCCGCTAGCAACGAACTCTCCAACGAAAGAGCTTGATTTTCTTCATCGCTAGATTTTTTATCCGCTTGCCCGGGGGGGTCGACTACTGCTAGCACTCGTAATTCACCAGCATTTGATACCTGCGTCACATCATCTATCTGATTGTTGTGCCCAATCTCTAATTCGGTTAACTCTCNGGACTTAAAGCTCGCGTATTCTTGATTCTGCGAGTTAACTTCTGCAATGGCATCACCGATTCTATCTTCTATTATTGATTGGTCGGGTATCCGGAGCAGCGATCCAACTTTAAGCAGATTGATATTATTCCGCATGAAAGCTCTTGGGTTTTCACGCTGAATAATCAACATAGCTGAGGGCAATGGTATTGAAGTCTCTTTGTAGGCAGCTAGAGCTATTTCCGACAACGTGTCGCCTGGTTGCACCAAGTGTTCTTGTAAAGTAGCTCTCGGAGTATCAATTATGCTTTGCGAAAGCAATTGCTGGGCTATNGGATCGGGTTTTACTGGAGCATTATAAAAGCTTTGTTCAGTGTTTTTTTTTATATCCTGGAGAGATGNGGCCTCACTCAGGNTAGGTTTATTGACCGCGAAAACAGGAGGATCAAGTAAAACCGTATACTCTCGCTGAATCTGCCCTTCTGGCCAATTCAGCTGAACCAAGAAATTCAAAAACGGCTCAATTATAGGTTTGCTGCTGGTAACCTCTATATAGTGATCACCATTTGATTGTCGCAAAACGGAAAAGCTTAAATCAGTGAGTTGGTAATAATAATCTATTCNTAATCTCTCAAAGTCGGCTCGAGAGGCAAGAACAACAATTATTTCGCTTTCATCNAAGGCATCCGCGTTAATCAACGCGATCTTCGCCTCTAATTGTTGATTTAAACTAGACTCAAGTTCTATTTTCCCCAAGCCAACAGCCAGCGCATTAGAGTTAACTAAAATAAAAATCAGAGCAAGCGCTGACCTCAGTCCTATTGGCATTCTTCTTTAACTCCGAACCTTAACTTAAATATCGTGATGGGCATCCACTCGGCGGATATTCGAAGCAATAAATTACTTTTTAATGGTCCTGAGGTTGCCCCTAGGCCTTGCTGCGAGCAGTCCAAATTATAGATGTTGTAGCAAAACTTCAGCTATTTGTATACTGTTCAGCGCTGCGCCTTTNCGTACGTTATCGGAAACAACCCAAAGGTTCAGAGCATTGTCTNACGAAAGATCCTTTCTAATACGACCTACGAAAACGTCGTCAGAGCCCGCAGCCTCCTGGACAGGACTTGGAAAAACGCCACTTTTAGGATCATCAACTACAGAAATACCCGGTGCGTCTTTTAATAACTTTCTGGCTTCGGCAATACTAATCGACGCTTTCGTCTCGACATGAACAGATTCAGAGTGTCCGTAAAATACCGGCACCCTTACACATGTGGGATTGACCTCAATCGACTCATCCTCAAAGATTTTCTGCGTTTCCCACACCATCTTCATTTCTTCATTCGTGTAGTCGTTTTCCTCAAGATCCCCGCAAAATGCCAACACATTAAAAGCGATCTGGTGGGGGTAAACATCCTTTTCAAATGTCTGGGCGTTTAGTAATTTTGCNGTTTGAGTCGCAAGTTCTTCTATGGCTTTCTTACCAGTACCGGAAACAGCTTGATAGGTTGAGACCGTCACACGCTTAATACCGACCGCATCGCGTATAGGCTTCAAGGCCACAAGTAATTGCATGGTGGAGCAGTTAGGGTTCGCTATAATGTTTCTGTTCGCATAGTCAGAAACGCGATGCGGATTCACTTCCGGAATAACTAACGGGATATCAGGGTCGCGACGGAAGTACGAGGTATTGTCGATTACGACGCAGCCGGCTGAGGCGGCTTTAGGGGCATACTCAGCCGAAACAGAACCTCCTGCTGAAAAAAGCCCNATCTGCACCTGGCTAAAATCGAAATCTTCAAGGTTCTGCACCCGCAATGACTTACCTTTGAACTGCAAGCGCGTGCCAGCGGAGCGCTCACTCGCCAACAAATGCAAGTTTCGTAAAGGAAAATCACGTTCCTCTAGAATTTCTCGCATCACCTCGCCCACGGCTCCCGTGGCTCCAACAATCGCGACGTCTATGCCATTAGTAGTGACCTGAGTCATCAAAANTTACCTCGAAAAGAAGTGNTCTATTTCAAGCCGATTCTCATTGATTGTCAAAACAACCGAACCCAAACAATTTGTGCTTTATTGAAACAGTTTAACTATGTNCCTCTACCGATTCGTCTATAGACAAGGTTCACTAGACTTAGAGCGATCTAGTCTATTCGTTAATTGAAGAGAACCATAGTCTATGGGAGACCCGCTCCGGGAAGGTCGCTATTCTGGCCACGCTGCCTAAGAAAATGATCCATCAACACTATCGCCAACATAGCTTCTGCGATCGGAGTAGCCCGAACTCCAACGCAAGGATCGTGTCGCCCTTTTGTAACGATTTCGGTATCTCGTCCATCGAGGTCAATAGTCCTNGCGGGNGTCGTTATACTAGAGGTTGGCTTCAAGGCAATGTTCACGACAATATCCTGCCCTGTTGATATTCCTCCCAATATCCCACCCGCGTGATTGGCAACGAAACCNTTAGAGGTCAACTCATCACGTTGCTCAGTACCACGGCCTGTAACCACATCGAACCCAGCACCTATCTCGACTCCTTTGACAGCATTAATGCTCATCAGCGCCTTAGCAATTTCNGCGTCCAACTTATCAAACACCGGCTCACCCAGGCCCGCCGGCACAGATTCGGCAACGACAGTTAAGCGAGCACCTATCGAGTCCCCCTCNCTCCTGAGCCGTTCTATCAACTCCTCCATCTGACCGACCTTGCTCTTATCAGGACAAAAAAATGGGTTTTCTGCCACTTCGCCCCAATCGACTGTTTCGATTGTTATTTCGCCCATTTGAGCCAGATAGCCCCGAACCAAAACGCCACATTCTTGCTTCAAGTATTTTTTAGCAATTGCTCCTGCCGCTACTCGCATCGCTGTCTCTCGGGCCGAGGCACGTCCGCCCCCCCGATAATCTCGCACTCCATATTTTTTGATGTAGGCGTAATCGGCATGATTCGGCCTAAATTTATCTTTGATTTCGGAATAATCTCTAGAGCGCTGGTCTTCATTTTCAATAAAAAGACCAATAGCAGTNCCTGTCGTCAACCCCTCAAACGTGCCCGAGAGAATTCTTACAATATCTGATTCCTTCCTTTGAGTCGCAAACTTACTGGTGCCTGGTTTACGGCGATCCANGTCAAGCTGNAGATCAGATTCCNCTAGTTCCAAACCGGGTGGACATCCATCAACGACACAGCCAAGAGCGTGCCCGTGACTTTCCCCAAAGGTAGTCACTCTGAACATTTCTCCTATGGTGCTTCCCGGCATGCGTCCTCCAATCAACTGCCGAGCGCATTATATACGATTGCTTTACCTACAGGGGCCAATACCTTAGTGTAGTTTTTCTTTTCAATAACCGTCGATAGGCGACCCAGATATGGAACATGAATTTCGTTCTATCCTNGANCAAATTGGCGAGGATCCAACGAGNGAGGGACTTTTAGATACTCCCTCACGAGCTGCCAAGGCCATGCAGTTTCTTACTCGCGGTTATAAACAAACCCTCCATCAAGTCGTGAACAATGCTTTATTCGACTCCGAGAGTTCAGAGATGATTGTGGTCCAGGATATTGAACTGTATTCGATGTGTGAGCATCACATGCTGCCATTTATTGGCAAATGTCACGTTGCATACGTGCCTACTGGGAAAGTTCTGGGCCTGTCCAAAGTAGCGAGAATAGTCGACATGTATGCGCGTCGGCTCCAGATACAGGAAAACCTAACGAAAGAGATAGCAGACGCTATTGAGGGGGTGACTGGCGCCTCGGGGGTAGGCGTAATTATAGAAGCGAAACACATGTGCATGATGATGCGGGGAGTGGAAAAGCAGAATTCGTTAATGAAAACATCGGTGATGCTGGGAACTCTGAGAGATCAACCAGCAACACGAGTGGAGTTCCTGTCCTTAATCTCAAGCTAGCCGTACTGATAAAACAAACTTTATCTTTAGGCTAACAATCCCCTGGGGTTACTATCGTTCGTACTTCCTTAATCAAGTCAGGAGGTGTTCCAATCGGTAAGGAAACGACATCAACAAGTTTACTAAACCTTTCCGTTAAGACCTTCACAAGCTCATCGTGACGACCTACGGCGGCAAACAAGCTCACTACATCGTCTGAAACTTCTTGGGTCATTTCATCCCAACGACCCTGCTTTGACATGTCGTTAAGCTTATGGCCAAGATCTTCAAGACCGTGGCTTTCAAAGACAGGCCAGTAAGCAGGCGTCGAGCCATAAAAACCCACTCGCATTCGAATCCACTCAAACATCTTTGCTACAGCCTCATCATCTTCGCCGGTTGCAACGAAACCGCCCCCCGAAATTTCAAAAGCTTTGCGATCTCGCCCGGTACGCTCTAAACCCGTTTCTAGTCTGGGGATAACTACGTCTTCGAGGTACTTTTTTGTGCAGAAACCATGCAACATAACGCCGTCACACTCTTCAGCCGCTACTTTCAACATGACAGGGCCAACTGCTGCGATCTCAATACGTGGCAAGCCCCCTTCAAGTCTATCCGGGGTAAAGTTGGGTGTCATGAGTGTGAACTGGTAGTGCTCACCCTGATAGTCAAGTTTTGTGCCGCGCTGCCAGCAATCCCATATTGCACGGATAGCTTGAACGTATTCACGCATGCGCGGTGCCGGAGGACTCCAGGGCACGCTGAAACGACGAATATTGTGACCCTTGACCTGAGAACCTAAACCCAGAGTGAATCTTCCCGGTGCAGATTGCTGGATGTCCCAAGCCATCATCGCGCTAGACATCGGCGACCTTGCAAAGGCAATGGAAATACTAGTGCGCAATTCCAGTTTGGATGTCGCAGTCGCCGCCATGGCTAGCGGCAGGAATGCATCCTGGCGATTCTCCTGAGAAGTTACTCCCGTGAATCCTGCTTTTTCCAGAGAGGCTGAGATTCGTCCTACCTCGTTAAGCTTGTGACCCGATATGGATGTTAGAACTCGCAAAAGACTCCCTCTTTCAGCTGGACGTTAAATCCAGGGTAACTTGAACAGGTTTCGTCACAGCAGCCGGACTTTCAAGATTTATTTGAACCATCCGATTTAGACTACTCTATCTAGCAACAGGGGTTCGAGTCTTTGTCGTAGATAACTTTCATCGCCAAACTGATGTTGACACCAAAGAGCTCGGCGAAGAAACAACTGTGCATCACAATCAAAGGTAAATCCAAATCCCCCGTGAAACTGAACGGCCCGATCGCCAGCGAAAGCGTATGCCTCTGAAGCAATGGATTTTGTCATCAATACAGCAGTTTCGCTCTCAGCGCCGCCAGCATTGATCTTTGTCGCTGCATGATACAGATGAGATCTGACTGCCTCTAAACTAAGCAAAATATCGGAGGCAGGATGTTTCAAAGACTGGTAGCTCCCAATGTAGCGGCCGAAGGCTTTGCGAGTGGTGAGATAGTCGACAATCAGGTGCAACACACCAGACAGTCCCCCCGACATTTCCGCGGACAGAAGCAGCATAGCAACCTGCTCCAAATGCCCAAAGTCAGCTGTCTCTAATACCTGGTTAGTCGGTATTTCCACCCCAGCAAAATCAACTTGAAAACTACGCCTGGTTTGATCAATAACCGTTTCTCGCTGAATAGCATAATCAGAGAGCTGATCCCGTTGTACAAGTACTAGAACCGCTTTGCCTTCCAGCATCACACTGACTAACATAAATTCAGCTATATCGGCGTCCGTAACAAAGCATTTACGACCCTTGAGGGTAAGCGATCCTGCTTTTTTATTTGCGGCGGCGACATTCACGTTTTCCAGCAACCAACTTCCATCTTCCTCTGAAAGGGCAAGCGTCGCGACAGAGCCACTTGCCAAGGCGGGCAGCCACTTTCCCTTCTGCTCCTCAGTTCCGTCACGCACCAATGTTTCGGCTGCCAAAACGGACCCGAAGTATGGTGACCCCATGAGGTGGCGTCCCATAGCTTCAACGATAGGCACTAAGCTATCCACGCCAAGACCAAGGCCGCCTAATGATTCAGGTATATTTATGCCCAACCATCCTAACCCGGCCATCTCAGACCAGAGTTCACGGTTCACATTAGTCGCGTCTAGGGCTCCTCTGACAGCTTGCATTGGGGATCGATTCCGACAGAAATCAGTGGCCGTCTCCAGCAACATGGCTTGTTCGTCACTAAAAGAAATGGCCATCACTAATCCTTTGGCAGGCCAAGAACCCGCTCACCAATGATGTTCTTCTGTATCTGGCTAGTTCCACCACCGATGGTTCCCGAAAAAGCATTAAAGTAGGAGCGTTGCCACCTCCCCCCATCAAGGGCTTCGTCCGAGACAAAGCGAGTCGCGTTAGTTCCCTGCAGCGTCACTGCCAACCGACACAATCGTCGCTTTAACTCGCTACCACGCAATTTACCTGACATCGCGATCGCTGAGGGCCAATCCGAAGCAAGTGCAGGGATTTTTGCTCTCGCTGCCATAAGCTGGTTACTGCGGGATTCCATTATGACATCGACCAATTGACGACGAATAGCAGGATCCTCTATCGCTGGCTTACCATTTCTTTTGGCTCGCCTCGACAGTTCCACAACATCATCGACATTCAATTCCATAGAGGCGATACCCCCGGCTTGGCCACCGGTTGCCCCACGCTCGAAAGTCAGCGTAATCATTGCAATATTCCAACCTTCGCCTTCCTTACCCATCAGGCAATCGGCAGGTATTCGAGCATCATCAAAATAGGTCTGACAAAAACCATATTCGCCGGTCAATTTCTTAATAGGCCTAGGATCGATACCTGTCGCATCCATTGGAGCCAAAAAATAACTTAGACCTGCATATTTGCTCGCACCCTCAGTTGAAGTTCTGGCAAGAAGGATCATGTACTTCGCATAACTGCCTAGGCTTGTCCAAATCTTTGAACCGTTTATCACGTAATCGTCCCCATCTCTTACCGCGCGACACTGGGAGTTACCAAGATCTGAACCTGCTTCAGGTTCTGAAAAACCTTGACACCATATATCTTCTGCACTGAGGATATTCTTAATGTAGCGTTGCTTGTCCGCATCCCTGCCCATTTTTAGAATGAGTGGTCCTGCCCAATTCAAACCTATAGTGTTAGTCATAAAGGGTACTCTGGCCTTCGCCATTTCCTGCGTAGCAATGTCCTGAAACACCTGCGGCTTTCCGCCGCCTCCATATTCTGACGGCCACGCCATGCCTAGATAACCTGCTTCATAAACTTGGCGCTGCCAATCACGCAGAAATTCAAACTGCTGATCCGAGCCTACTTCCATAAAAGTTTCCGGCAAGAGAAAACCGGGATCGCTTGGCGCATTATCTTTGAACCAAGCCGCGGCCTCGCTTCGAAATTCGCGCAATTCCTGATCAGTTACGTTGCTCATTATTAGCCCTCATCGCGTTGACTGATTTCAATCTAACACAAACCAAAGCCATCCTTTCTGTGATACTTTTCATTTATGGTAAATAATTAACTGAGGAGGGAAACCATGCCGATCCTCGATTCAAAGCTCGACACTCGGTCAGAAGTATTCCAACAAAACAAGTCCGACATGCTAAAAATGTTGGAATGCCTGAACGAACTGCTAGAGGAAGCGTCCCGAGGTGGAGGCGAGGAGGCTACAGCACGGCTCCGTTCGCGGGAAAAAATGCCGATCAGAGAACGCATTTCCCATGCCCTTGATCGTGACTCACCCTTCTTGGAAATTAGTCCATTGGCTGCATGGCGGTCGGCTTATGCTATCGGCTCAGGGTTTGTTGTTGGCATTGGTGTTATAGAAAACGTGGAGTGCGTAATTCTAGGCCATGATCCTTCTGTAAGAGCCGGCGCTTTTAACGAATTCAATTCAAAAAAATTAATGCGAGGCCTAGAAATAGCACGCGTTAATCGCCTGCCATATGTTCAGTTTGTTGAGTCCGCTGGCGCTGATTTACGCGGGGAAGCCGGGGAAGATCCAGAGGCTGCTATAAGACGAGAGACAGGTCATTTTGCAGAAAGTGGGAGGTTATTTTATGAAATCACTGAACTATCCAAGATGCGGATACCAACTATCTCAGTTGTGTTCGGGGCCTCAACGGCAGGAGGGGCTTATCAACCCGGTATGAGCGACTACAACATTTTCATCAAAAACCAGTCAAAGGTTTTTCTTGGGGGCGTTGCGTTGACCAAGATGGCAACTGGTGAGGATGCCAATGAAGAGGACTTGGGTGGCGCAGACATGCATACCTCCGTCTCTGGCCTAGGCGACTATCTCGCAAGAGATGAAATGGATGGTATCCGTATGTGTCGAGAAGTAATGCGGCACCTGAACTGGCGGAAATTAGGCCCCGAACCGAACCCAGAATTTGAGGAACCGATACACAACTGTGAGGACATGTTAGGACTTGTCTCAGAGGATCTGAAGTCGCCATTTGATGTCCGAGAGGTAATCATGCGCATCGCTGACAGTTCTTACTTCGAAGAATTCAAACCTCTCTACGGCCCTACTCTGATTGCGGGCTGGGCCAGCATCCATGGATATCCCGTTGGCGTATTGGGTAACAATGGGGCGCTTTTCTCTGAGGCTGCCGAGAAAGGAGCTCAGTTTATTCAACTATGCAATCAAATCGATATCCCTCTTATTTTTTTACACAACATCACAGGTTTTATCGTCGGCACTGAGTTCGAGCAAGGTGGCATCACAAAGAATGGATCGAAACTCATTAACGCTGTATCGAATTCAACGGTTCCTCATATCAGCGTTATCCTGGCCTCAAGCTATGGAGCCGGCAACTACGGCATGAGTGGCCGAGCCTTCGGACCCCGTTTCACCTATACCTGGCCATTCGCAAAAATTGCCGTTATGGGACCAAAACAAATGGCGGGAGTGATGAGTATTGTCGGACGTGCTGCCGCAGAACGACGCGGGATTGAATTCGATGAGGAAGCCGACGCTAGTCGCGCGACCGTTGCAGAGCATTGGGCAGAAGAGAGATCAAAAGGTTTGTTCGCAACGTCAAGGGTATCCGACGATGGCATGATCGACCCGAGAGACACCCGGGAAGTTATCGCTATGTCACTATCGGCGGCATTCAACAACAAGGTAGAAGGCACCAAGGAGTACGGCACATGGCGGATGTAACAGTTAAACCTATCACATCCATTCTGGTGGCCAATCGTGGAGAAATTGCTCGACGTATTATGCGAACTGCTCGCGATATGGGCATTCAGACCGTCGCTGTATACGCAGACGGCGATCAGGACGCGCCATTTGTCAAAGAAGCAGATGCCGCCTTTGCGTTGAATGGACGAACTTCCGCTGAGAGTTATCTCGTTATTGAAAAGATCATCGACACCTGCAAAAGATCCGGCGCAGACGCTGTTCACCCAGGCTACGGTTTTCTGTCGGAGAATGCCGAATTTGCAAAGGCTGTAATTGACGCCGGGTTTACCTGGATCGGCCCCAGTCCGGAGGTCATCAGTTCCATGGGAGATAAACTGTCGGCAAAAAAACTAATGCAAAAAGCTGATGTGCCAACGCTGCCTGCCATCGAAGTCACTGATCATCTTGACATCAACAGCGCCGCCAACGACATAGGCTACCCAGTTTTAGTCAAAGCCTCCGCAGGCGGAGGTGGTCGCGGTATGCGTGTTGTTCAGAACAAATCAGACTTGGCCAGCGCCATCAAGAGTGCAAAACGTGAAGCTGCATCATCGTTTGGCGACGACACAGTGTTTCTGGAGAAGTGGCTAGACCGATCTCGACACATAGAGATACAGATAATAGGCGACAAACACGGGAACCTGACACATTGCTTTGAACGAGAATGTTCGATACAACGCCGACACCAAAAACTAATCGAAGAGGCCCCCTCTCCTGCAGTCAGCCCTGAGATCAGAGCTGCCATGGGCGAAGCAGCTGTCAAAGCTGCGAAATCACTCGGCTACGCCTCCGCTGGCACAGTCGAATTTCTACTACAGGATTCCGAGTTCTATTTCTTAGAAGTTAACGCTCGCTTACAGGTCGAGCATCCGGTTACTGAAGAGATAATTGGCTTCGATTTAGTTCGAGAACAAATAAGAGTCGCTGAGGGCGAGTGCCTATCGTTCACGCAAGAAGATCTATCAATCAATGGCCATGCTATCGAGGCAAGGCTTTGCGCAGAAGACCCAAATAATGACTTCTTACCATCTCCTGGACCTGTAAACGTTTGGCAAACATCGG
This sequence comes from Gammaproteobacteria bacterium, assembly GCA_002694945.1. Lineage (GTDB taxonomy): Bacteria > Pseudomonadota > Gammaproteobacteria > Pseudomonadales > Azotimanducaceae > UBA9659. The sequence goes on along the minus strand of NZNP01000043.1, from coordinate 2,696 downwards.
CAGCAGGCAATGTAAGATTCGACTCAGGCGTTGAAAGCGGCAGCATAATTGCTATGGAATTTGACGCCATGATCGCCAAGGTTATCGCTCACGCACCGACGAGACGAGAAGCCGCAATGAAGCTAGCCAGGGCACTTGAAACAACAAGCATACAGGGACTAACCACCAATCGTGATTTTCTAGTATCAACATTGCGAAGCGAGGCATATCTGGCTGGTGACACTACAACTGATTTTATCGAACGCGTTAACCCGGCTAGAGTACGCAAAATCAGCGACGATGAACTCACTGAAGCAGTCATTGCCGCTGCGTTGGCATCACAAGCAAAGAATCGAACTAACGCGAAGGTCCTAAAATCTATACGTAGCGGCTGGCGAAATACCATGCTGCCGTTTCAACTACTCAACTTCTCTCACCAGGGAACTATCTGGCACGTAGAGTACCGATCTCAACGTGATGGTAGTTTCAAAGTCAGGATTGCTGGCAATGAAATTATCGTGCGAGTTCTCAATGTCGACGCAGATTCCCTGAGCCTCGATATCGATGGTAAACGACTGAATTTTTGGGTTCATCATCGATTGGATGAGTGGCACATTCATACCAGCAAAGGTGACCTTAGCCTAACGCAGTTGCCTAGGTATCCACTACAGGAAGGGGAAGAGCAAAGAGGGGGCTTGGTCGCCCCGATGCCTGGAACTGTTTTGTCGACTGAGATCACGACCGGCGATAATGTCGGCAAAGGCGATCTATTGGTGACGCTTGAAGCGATGAAGATGGAGCATCGCATCACCGCCCCCAGAGACGGCAAAATAGAAAACGTTCACGTTGCGGCCGGTGACCAAGTAGAAACCGATCAATTGTTAGTCACGCTAGTAGAAGAAAATTAGGAGAAAAGCATGACATTAGAGGCGACAGAATACGAGATCGATAATGGTGCTGCTTGGATTCGCCTGAACAGACCAGCAGCCCGAAATGCTCTATCGGCATCATTGGTCAACGAACTATACGACCACATTAATCAATCTAACGACAATCCTGATGTACGATGCATGGTAATTACCGGAAATGGTCCAGCGTTTTGCGCTGGCGCTGATTTAAAAAGTCCGCCAGGACAAATCGTCGACGGTCAAGACAGAGCTATCGCTTACCCCGACGTTCTGACTTCAATTATTGAAAGCTCAAAACCGGTGATTGCGGCAATCAATGGTGCCGCATTTGCCGGCGGTCTAGGGTTAGTTGGTGCCGCAGATATCGTTATCACAGTAGATGATGCTCAATTCAGCTTTAGCGAAGTCCGGATAGGGGTCATACCCGCTGTGATTTCCGTTGTCTGCTTACCTAAACTAGGGAAACATCATGGCATGAAGCTGTTCCTGACCGGAGAACGATTTACTGGTTCTCAAGCTGTAGATATGGGGTTTGCTCATAGGGCCGTCGCCGCAGATGAATTAGCAACCGCCGTACGAGAGGAGATTGATGCGATTAATCTTGGAGGTCCAATTGCCGTGCAAGAAGCAAAAAAACTTGTGCGTCGAGTTAGTGAGCTATCGATAGAAGCAGGGTTTGCAGAAACTGGCCCATGGAGCAGACGACTATTCGAATCTGAAGAAGGTCAGGAAGGCATAACCGCCTTTAGGGAAAAACGCCAACCAAACTGGGTAAAGTAGAACTAAGGAGAAGTATCCATGGAAGAAGTTATTCGAATTGGTAACTGCAGCGGTTTTTATGGTGACAGACTCGCAGCCGCCAAGGAACTGATAGACGGTGGCCCCATTGATGTCCTGACAGGAGACTATTTGGCAGAACTAACAATGACTATCCTATACAACCAAATGCAGACCCGTGGCGAAAACATGGGTTATGTTGGCACCTTCTTGAAACAAATTAAAGACGTCGCCAAAGACTGTCAGGAAAAGAATATCAAAATTGTCTCAAACGCCGGCGGGCTAAACCCTAAATCCATGGCTGCCGAAGTTGAAAATATACTTTCTGACCTAGGATTAGATCTTAAAGTTGCTTATATCGATGGCGATGATATTAAAGAAGATATCGAAGAATTTCAGAAAGACGGCGAACAATTTATAAATATTGATCGCGGTATCCCGTTGTCAGAATCTTCCAACACAATAGTCACCGCCAACACATATTTCGGCGCCTGGGGTATTAAGGAAGCGCTAGACCAGGGTGCCGATATTGTCATATGCCCTCGAGTTACAGATGCGGCGGTCGTCATTGGTCCAGCGGCTTGGAAATTTAACTGGCGACGGAACGACTACGATGCTCTGGCGGGAGCTCTTGCAGCAGGTCACATCATCGAATGTGGGGCGCAATGTTGCGGCGGGAACTATTCATTTTTTGAGGAAGTTCCCAGCTTTCGCAATGTCGGTTACCCAATAGCTGAAATCGAAGCCGACGGTAGCTTCACCGTGTCCAAACACCCTGGTACCGGTGGCTTGATATCGGTAGGCACAATCACCGCCCAGCTATTATATGAAATAAAAGCGCCCGCTTATTATAACCCTAATGTTATTGCTCATTTTGACACTATGAAGATTGAGCAAACAGGCGAAGACCGGGTCAGGGTAACAGGGACTAGAGGCTCCAGCCCTCCTCCAACCCACAAGGTTTGTGTCAACTCCTTGGGCGCACACAAACAAAGCTTCGAAGTTTTGTTAACCGGGCTCGATATAGAGAAA
>NZNP01000042.1 GCA_002694945.1 Gammaproteobacteria bacterium | reverse complement strand
GTAGAACTTTCCATTCGCACCCTTGTCTCGTAATTCAAAGGTTGCCACCGCAGGCTTTCCATAGCACTGAGGTATTCAAGTAATCGGAACTCTAGCATCGCTGAACTGCTGAGGAAGTTATAGTCGACACTTCGTCTCAATTGGTCGGTCTTCCGCTCTAAATATTTTACGCGAGAAGAACCTTTGAGTAAGGGAAGTTCCCTTTTGACATCGTTATGGATCTGCCTGGCGATAGCGACTTCGATTCGAGCACGAAGCTTATCTCCACCTTCAATTGGCCTGGTGGATTTGGAGCTGCAAGCACTGATCAGCAAAAGGAATAGAAGGGCTAGAAGGGGATTCATGAGAGTTCTTCGCGAATCTGATCGCATATTCTGTGGCAGTCATCGAGGTATTGATCGATATCCATGATTTCTCTCATCAGATCAGTAGCATCTCCCTCCATGCTGCGCAGGTTAATCAGTACGTTAAATCGACTAGATTCTAGGGTAGCGCTAAACAGGCTGGCAGCGATGGCTACGTCTGAGATCAGGTTTCTGTTACCCCGTTCAGCAAGCAGGAGGAGATCTGTGANGTGTGCANAGCAGATTCTGATGATTTTGGCCGGTATCTCGGCGGCTTCTTGGAGCGCTAGTTCCAATTCACCATCACCTTTGTAGGCCGCCATCACCAAGTTAAAGGCTCTGCTGTCTTCCTCAGCTAATGAAAGCAAATTTGTCNTNGACTTATTTGTTCTGTCNANTAAATCGCCTAAGTCGTCTTNGGTGAANTGCGCGACCATGCTGAGTAACGCGCAGGCCTCGGCCGCCGTGACGGCGGCNACAGCNCCTCCGCCGGGCGTTGAGGACTTNNGGGCGACTNGCNNNAAGTATTCTNGGANGGTTTNATCCGCAATCTTCGTCATTGATGAAAGTTCTCGTATAGACGGATAGAGTTTCGCATGCACATGGCGACGGTCATTGGACCAACGCGCGGCACGAATAGCTTTGCCCGAGACGGTCGCTCGTCGACGAAATTCGGGATCGAAGCGAAATTCACAGCGATGCAGTTAGACTTTAATTCCTCATTCCGAATTTTGTGGAATGAATTGCTTGGCACTCCCGTGATGACAAAATCTGATGAACTAAGGGCTTTGCTTCTGTCGAAGCTTGTTTCGACAGGCCGACCCGCCTCGAATCTTAATGGGCCGTTAACGTCAAAAGACAGAACGTCAGCTCCATCGTTTGAAAGCATCATTGCCAACGGCCTCCCTATAACCTCACTCCTATTGAATATCGTCACTCGGCTATTTTTGATGTTCTTGTACTCGCCGAGATCATCCAGGATCTTAACGATTGCAAGTGGCGTGCAGGGCACGAGTGCTTTTTTGTCGATTTCACCGGGTTTTGCNGAGCGATCATTTGCGGACATCTTACGCGTCCAATAAGAGCCTCCTGCCTCAATGTCTTTGGTGTAAGTCACCAGATTCCTAAGGTAATTGTCCTCTTGATTGTTGAACACGGGNAAGTAAATGAATATACCGTGTATGNTGGTATCTTCATTAGCGGCCAGAATCTCGGTCTCTAAAGCTAAGCGAGCAACCTTTTTTAATTCATATTTAAAGCCCGTCGTGTTGAAAGTCTTTCGAGTCGCGTTTGCGTAGGTGACGGAAGGTTTATCATCCGTAGCTATAAAGCCAACGATTCTTATTGTCGCGTTGGTGTTTTGCAGAGCTGCTCGCGATTCCTCNANNTATTTGGTCGCGAGGGCTGTTGGATCAGCTGAATGCATCAGGTTTGTGATCGCTGTCCCGCTCGCTGTCATAGTTGTGCGGTTGTCGGCTCTTGGTGCCAAGATATCCACGATGATGTCGTGCGTGATAATCAGCGGCGGTAAAATTTTTCAATTCCATCAAGGTCAGAGCGAGGGCGTCGCTGATAGCNAGCATTACTGCGATTGTAGCGCTCGGGGCTAGATTTAGGGGGCATGGTTCTTCGATGTCCGGACCCATATCAAGGATNANGTCGGCATANTCNCNTAAGATAGAGTCGATATGAGATGTTATGCCGATCACTTTGTCAGTTCCGAGATTTTTCGCAATCTGCAGCATTTCGATCACCTCTATAGATTTGCCACTGGTCGAGAAGGCAACGATGCAGTCTCCATTAGAAAGCATACCCAGATCGCCGTGACCTGCCTCCGCGGGATGGACGAAAAAGGCGGGGGTTCCCGTTGAAGATAGTGTTGCCGCGAATTTATGTGCGATGTAGCCAGCTTTCCCCATGCCGGTTGCTACGATCTTACCAGGACAATTCATTAGGATATCAACGGCTTTTTCGTACTCATCGTTGACTTCGATAGCTTCTATAGCCGCAGCCTCCNTGGCAATGATGTCACGCATGCGAGCTTGTATATTCAAAACTAGTCTGTCCTATGTGACCGTATTGCGTGGATTATAACGGTTACTGGGACCTAGGTACTGCTCAATTGTTCAAAAGCTTCGTTGAAAGCGGGGTTGTTCGAAAAAAGGAAGTCTGACTTTGGCCAGGGCAACCACTGCCTCTTAAGCAAATAAGTGGCATCATCGACAACTGCAGGTGAAGTAGGTTCGAGCTCAGCGGTGAACCAGTAGGTCTTACAATCGTAAGTTTGGCAATTCCACCGGAATTGGTAACTGGTGGGGAAGCCCCTGCTCGTCAATTGGACCCGATAACCAGTCTCCTCGAAAGTTTCTCTAATTGCCGCTTCTGATGCAGTTTCTCCTGCCTCAATAGCGCCTCCGGGTAGAGACCAAAATCGTTTTCGAGTCGTTGGATCTTCCAATTCGATAGCCAGCAAACGGNTCTCATGAAGACAAAAAACACAACTCCTACGTCGTTCAACCAAAGCTCTTTCTTCTCCCTATTGCTTCCTTANTTGCNAATGTAGTTTTCATTATTAATCTTGTTTTAGAGGCTAACCCAGAGAATTGGAGAATAGTCGAGGGTATGCCNTAAACCAACCCTTAATGTCGTGCTTCATTTGGTGGCAACTCTTGCCTATGGTCTTCAAGCCACTCGAAGACCTTGTCCCTAAGCCATTCTTTTTCGTTGATGGAAAGTCCCTGGGGGTCAAATCGTAAGCAGTTATGACGATTTAGCAAAGGCAGGAGATCCTGGTGTTCTATACGTANGAGCCATTTGCTCATTAATTCGCCGCGGTTGCGACCATATCCCATGTGTNTCAGTTGTTGCTCTATCTGAAAAAAAGGTGAGTCATAGCCTGGCTTTAATAAATCGCTCCTTTTTTCTTTTGTTTTGTCCTCCATCAAAACCCGTTTAGAATTGCGCATTCNCCAAATTAGTATCANTGCGATAAAGGTGACGAAAACGAGGAGCTCGCGTTTATATTCTTCAATTTCCTTAGAATTCCACCAGCGCAGAATGAGAAAGACATTATTGCTAATGATATCTTGGAGAGGTTGAAGCCAGCTTGCACTGCTTTCTTCAATACCTATCCATTCCGCGGGAGTGGTGTCAATAACGACCCATTCGTTATCTACAAACGCAGTGGTCCAGGCGTGAGCGTGTCGTTTGCGAACAATGTACATATCCATGCCCTCGTGCCACTCCTGTACGACGTAGCCGACAACATAGCGTGAGGGTATTCCCATTTTCCTCAGCATAATCGCAGTAGCGCTTGCAAAATATTCGCAGTGTCCCGCTTTGCTTTCCTGTAAAAAATGTACTAGGGGTTCCTCCTGAATGGCGTTTCCGGATTGGTAAAGGGTGTATCGGAAGTCGGAAAAATAATTTTGAATGAAACCAATAGCATCTGGTTCCGCGAGTCCATTCGGTGTGATCCTGCTCAATGTTTCTTCATACTTTTCAGGAATCAGGAGATCAGCTGCGGACGGGGGGTCTCCGAGGTCTCCTGCTGTTTGATAACGAACTCGATAGTGCGGAGAAGGAATGAGACCTCTGCCTTGAAATGTACCGTAGATCGAACTTTTCAGTTCGGTTGCAGGTAGTTCATTAATCTCCGTAAGTTCAGCGGGCACTGGTATCAGTGCATTGCTGCGATCAAACTCCTTATAAATTTTCGCCTCGGGATATAAAGCCTGCGGACCGGCAGCGAATTCCCATCGAAAGTCGTCCGCATTCTTCTCGGTACGAAATCTTAGGTCAAATACTTGCCAATCCCTTTTACCTGGAGAATTGTATGTGGCCACAGTTAACAGCCTTGGAAAATCTGGTGATCCAGAAAGTGGTTCAATCCGAAACTCGATGGCATCTGAAAGCTTCATTTGACCGACCTGGCCAATTGATGTTCTAGTTTTCAGTGGATCGGTGCGTTCTGAGATCCAGTTAGCGATTAGTGCTTCGGCTGTATCTTTGATTTCTAGATGTGCTTTTCGAAGACTAAATTGCAGCGTAAACGCGNCCGCAATAGTCAGAGCAATAAAAGCAGCTACAAAAGGTCTGCTCCAGCGCAACGAACGCAGTTGGTATAACGCGAGAATAACGATCAGTCCGACTACTGGCAGATAGTAACGACTCTCTGTATTGAATCCTGCTGCCAAAAGACAAGAGGCTAGCAGCACATAATCCATATCCCAGGATTGGTTAACTGGCTCGCGCTGTTTACGAAGGCTGTAAAAGAGGACATCCAGGGTCAGACGAGATGTCGTTGAGTAAGCAAGAAGCGCGGTCAGAGGATAAATNAGAATAGGCACCCAGATTAGCAGGGTTGTGATGAAATGGTANTCTTGCCGGTTGAGCCAGAGAAAAATGACGATTAAGCCGAGGCCAACACCAGTCAGGTCGGCTATCTGATAGAAGTCTTTTTTGGTNATNGCCCAGCGAGTNTTAATNAAATATCGTAGCTCGAGAANAANCGCCATTGGTAAGGCAAACCAGAGTAGATCCGATTGCATTCCCCAGAAGAGAATGGCGACGCTGCCTAGATATTGGGGTTTGATCGATTTCACAGAGTCTCCAGGCTCTCTTTTATGCGGCCTATCTCAAGCATGTGAAAATCCTCGCGTATGGATTCTAAATCTCCGGTCATGACGATGACAAAGACGTTGGTAGGCACGCCAAGATGCTCTAGATCTTCGATAAACTTTAGCTTTATTGGATCCATCCCACCAAAAACCAATAGGCAACTGCTGATCGAGGAAACTCTCTCCTTTAGAAATTGCAGTAATGGCTCAGGGCTNATCGTTGAGTCTTTGGCCACGGCCAAAGATTCGAGTTGCTTAGTTTTCGAACCCCGGCCGGGACCTGCTGGGATGACTTCAACTTGCTTTGACATGAAGCATAAGTCCATCAGCCCTAGCCCTTTTTGATCAGCCATTAATAGACTGGCAGCGACATTAATGACTTCCTCGAAAATAGTGGGATCGCTGACAAAGGTGTCTACTACTAACATTTGTCTGATAAAAGATTCGTCCTGGTATTCCTTTACAACAGGCGACAATAATCTTGCCGAGCTTGGCCAGTGGATTTTATTAAGAGCGTCTCCAGTCTGGTAGTCGCGCAGTGAAACGAATTCTTCTGATTCACCGATTGACCAACTAAATTCGACCCTATGGGGTTGAAGTTCTCGCTTGCCTGTAAAATTTTTTGTCATGGATACTGGGTAAACCCGCGGCAAGACCATAAGTTGATCGGGGCTTTCGAAGTTAATGACGCCATAGTTCAGGGAGAACGGATCAGGGTGCAGAACCGTTGTTGATTCAAACTGGACAATTCCTCGCCTCATTGGAGTAGCGTGCGCGATGACGTTGGAATGATCTCTGATCCCGACGTCGGGGACTTTGCTCCGGGCTATAGTTATCCCTGTGTTCAGTCGTTGCAACCAGATGAAACGATGGAAACCTATCCATCTATCGTAGGCGTTGCGCGTTTCCTCGCCGGGTTCACGGGATCTCTTAAACTGTTCGAATCCCGGTTGTACCGCTCTGGGGTTATCGATGATTTCTAAATCTCTCTCAACCCTGTCACCCTCGTTCGTCACATTGATTACATATTTGAATGGTTCTCCTGCAGTTGCGTAGCGGGGTAAATGTCTTTTAATGCTAACGTCTGGTTTTTGGAATCTCAGACTGATCCTGGCTGTAATAAATATACAGGCNATAAGCGCGAACAATTGATAAGCAAAGCTCAGGTCGGTGTCCAAGCCAACCACACCACATATGATCATACCGGTCAGCATCAGTCGNCCGCGATCACTGTTGAGTCGCTTGGCGCGCCTAGTGACTTTAGTCATCCGAGTCCAGATAGGAAAGATTCGTTCTCTAAAGACCATGATCGAAGTGTTTCTCTCTGTTAGCTTGGGACCGGGAGACTTTTAATGATCTCTGTGACAATCTTTTTTGCTTGAGTGCCGTTGTACTCGACTCCGGGTTCCAGGATTAGCCGATGNGCAATTACGGGTATTGCTAATTCTTGAATTTGATCAGGAGNTACGAATTNTTGCCCTTCAATGAGAGCTAATGCTTGTGAACACTTCATAAGCATGATGCCTGCTCTTGGGCTAGCTCCCATCGCAATGCCAGGTGCAGACCGGGTAGCAGTGACAATATCGACAATATATCGCTTCAGCTCGTCAGCAATTCTTATATTGGCGGCTGCTACTCTAATNGANTCTATATCCTTGGCAGCAAGGCAGGCTGATAAGTCGTCCAGAGGATGACCATGGCGCTGATCATTCAGTATGCTGACTTCATCTTCTTTTGACACGTAGCCTAGTTTAAAGCTCATCGCAAAGCGGTCCATTTGAGCTTCTGGTAGTGGGTAAGTGCCTTTGAACTCGATCGGATTTTGGGTCGCGATAACAAAGAAAATGTTATCTAGAGGCCGGCGGTCGCCTTCAATGCTTACTTGTTGTTCTGCCATTGCCTCGAGGAGTGCAGATTGTGTTCTCGGCGATGCTCTATTGATCTCGTCGGCCAAAAGAATCTGTGTAAAGATCGGTCCTGCTCGAAACTTGAAATTTTGTTTTTGTTGATCGTAGATTGAAACGCCGAGAATGTCCGACGGCAGTAGATCCGGTGTAAACTGTACTCTCTTGAATTCGGCCTGGATTGATCGCGCGAGTGCCTTTGCAAGTGTGGTTTTACCAGTGCCGGGTACGTCTTCGATTAGGATGTGTCCCCCGGCGAAGAGAGCGGTCATAAGCCATGTTACTGCATCATTGTTGCNACGTATGACGCGTTCGATATTGAGTTTTAGTGCGTCGATCAGAGCTTTTTCTTTGCTCTCGTAAATATTAANTTGGTCCGAAGACATCGTTAGCTCCTTTTGTAAGTCTATCTTCACAAGTCGCCTCTAGCTGGTCAAATTGAGAGCATGCGCGACAAGTGTGGGGTGTTCTAAAGCGTGTTTCTAGCTTTTATAGTGACTACTGACCAAATAGAGAACCTGAAGGACTTGCGCGATACCAGCTTATGTTTCTGTAGTGTGATGATTAGGCGGAAAGAGGATCAAATGCTCTAAAAAACATGGTGTCTTACATTTCATAGTATAGAGCTGGGTCAGCGCGATCTAAGTATGGGCTTATATGATTACCTTGTGGCAGTTTCTAGTTACGGCGGAAAAGCAATAGTCCGGCTAAGATTTAGACTGTCTTAAAGTCCTCAGTCAGCGGCAGAAGTCACAACTTTAGTTAATTAATTCTGCTTTTATGGATCAGAACGCATGATCTTTTTTTACGAAGTAGTTGAGACAGCATCCAAAGCTAGGTGACAAGCTAATTTTCGATCAGGCAGTGTCCTGAGAGAGGGCTGTTCGACATGACAAGTGTCAATGACCTTAGGGCATCGGGGATGAAAGCTGCACCCGCGTGGAGGGTTTATGGGAGAGGGCACGTCACCTTTGATTACCTCGCGCCTTATACGCTTGCGGGGATCAGGAATTGGAATAGCAGATATCAGTGATTCCGTGTACGGATGCTGCGGTGATTGGTAAATGGCTTCTCCGTCGGCTTCTTCGAAAATTTTGCCCAAGTACATAATCGCAATACGGTTTGATATATGCTTAACGACAGCTAGGTCGTGAGCAATGAACAGATATGCAAGGTTGAATTCTTCCTGAAGGTCAACGAGAAGATTCAGAATCTGGCTTTGAATAGACACATCGAGAGCAGAAACGGGTTCGTCGCAGATTACGAGTTTTGGATTCAGAGCGATGGATCGCGCAATGCTTATTCTCTGACGCTGGCCGCCAGAAAACTCAAAAGGATAGCGGGTGACAGATCTCGCAGGTAGGCCGACTATATCCAATAAACGGCGCACTTTTTGAGTTCTCTCTTGTTTGCTACCGATGCGATGGATGATGAAGGGTTCTTCCAGGATGTCACCGACTGTATGTCTGGCATTTAACGATTCCATGGGGTCCTGAAAAATCATCTGAATATCTTTACGATACGGTAACAGCGCCTTACCGCTGAGTTGGGTAATGTCTGTTCCTTCGAAATCAATTCTGCCTTCGGTTGGTTTGTAAAGGCGCGCGATACAGCGGCCGAGAGTTGATTTACCGCACCCCGATTCTCCTACAAGACCCAAGGTTTCTCCCGGTCGGATGGATAGGGAAACACCATCTACAGCTCTATTAAAGCGAGTGGCGCGCATTAAAATACCTTCTTTCACCGGGAAATACATTTTTAGTTTATCGACTTGGAGGATAGGACTGGTCATTCAAATTTCTCGCCAGCGATGACAGCGGACGCGGTGACTGTCTGATATCTGTTCTATCTTCGGGGATTCAGCAGAGCACTTCGCTTCGCTGAAAGGGCAACGATTCTGGAATCGACAGCCCTTCGGCAGGTCCAATAGTCCAGGAACTATGCCTTCGATGACGCTTAATCGTGATTTGGGGGGTGTTGCTAATGTTGGTATAGAAGCCATAAGCCCCTGTGTATAGGGATGCGAGGGTCGCTCAAATATTTCAAAGACATTGGCCTGTTCAACAACTTTGCCGGCATACATGACAACGACGTCATCGCATGTCTCTGCGATGACGCCCAGATCATGAGTAATCATGACGACTGACATGCCGATGTCTTTCTGCAATTCGCTGATTAATTCCAGGATTTGGGCTTGTATCGTTACATCGAGCGCTGTCGTGGGTTCGTCCGCGATTAACAGTTCTGGCTCGCAGGCCAGAGCCATGGCTATGACCACTCGTTGTCGCATGCCCCCGGATAATTGGTGAGGATATTCACCCATACGAATATCAGGCGAGGGAATCCCGACTCTGTCGAGTATGTCTATTCCTGCACGAGTAGCATCTTGGGCAGTCAGGCTTTTGTGTAGCAATAGGACCTCGGTGAGCTGTCGACCGATAGTATGAACGGGATTTAAGGCCGTCATGGGTTCTTGGAACACCATCCCGATTCGCGCACCTCTGACTTTTTCCATTTCCTCAATGCTCAGTTGCGTCAGCTCTGAGCCCTGAAATTGAACGCTGCCGGCAACGATCTGGCCCATTGGTTGCGGCAGTAGTCGCATGATCGAAAGTGCAGTAACACTCTTTCCACATCCTGATTCGCCTACAATACCCAGAGTCCTGCCTGTCTCAGTGCTGAAGGAAACATCATCTACAGCGCGCACTCTACCTTCGTCGGTGTCGAATTCCGTCGTCAGATTGTTAATCTGCAAAAGGCTCATCAGCGAGTTTTGAACTGGTCGTAAACGTTGATTTCAACCGAGAATGATCCGTCCTCTTCTCTTGCAGCCATGGTCTCTTTTTTCATTGCGATGTCCAACCAGTGAACATGTAATTGGCCCGCAGAGCTCGAGTAACGGTAATTGAANCCGTCNGGGTATCTAACCCAGCGCCAATGCCCGATACGATAACCTGGTTGAACGAATCCGGGGACGAAAGAGGCATAATGATGGTGCATCTCCGTCATCTTATGGGCAAGCTCCATCATCTCCTGTTGATCGTCGGAAGAACGATACTGGTTTATCAAGCTGTCCATTTCTGGAATGGCGAGCATTTCCAGGTTGTTAGTCTGGGTTTTAAGCGTCCGCTCAGGGTTGATGCTTCCGTCGCTGAGAAATGCACCGTTATCGTAGGCGTTATCGGAGTGGTAGGTTTCCCAAAAACGAGGGTATGGCTCGAGTGAAACTCCAAATGCCGAGAAATGNATGTCGTGCTTTTTTTCCTGAACTTTCTTCCAACCGGACGTGCCGTCGAGTAACTCAACGCGAAACTCGAGCCCTGCTTTTGCAGCCTCCTCTTTCAGTATTGTTAGAACGTCTTTGAGACTCTCATAGCCTGAAGAAAGTGTAAACGAGAGACGTGTGCCTTCATCGTTTATCAGAATGCCATCGGGGCCTCTACGATTAAAACCGGCTTCTGCAAAAAAGTCTTGGGCTAGTTCGATATTGAAGGGTCTGGCCGTCAGGATCGGATGAGAGAATTCTCCATAACCATCTGAGGAAGTCCTCATGCGCTTGTAATCGCCACGGAAAAATTTGTCGATGATCAGTTTCCAGTTTGAAGCGTGGTTTATCCCGATTCGGATATTTTGATTATCGAGTAGTGGCTTGGAGGTATTCATCCAGAGTCCATAGGTCGGCCGCGGACGATCATTAACAAAGACTGATTTNTGGATGTAGCCCTTGNCTACATCCGGATCATNGTTCGGCAGTTTTTCNTACCAGTATTCAGCAAGGTCCAGACCGAATTGATCNATGTCTCCCCGCTTGAAAGCTTCAAAGACCTTGGGCGTATCTCGAATAACAGAAAAATGAATGCGATCGGGATTGTAACGAAAACGGAAGTTCTTTTTGTTGCCTGCCCACCAGTCCTTTTGTCGTGTCAAAGTAATAGAACGTCCTTTGCGAATGTCTTTGTCGTTTATTACATANGCNCCAGTGGTNGGCGCAAATTTCCACTGATAGCGCTCCACGAAATCGTCCCCCAGCCGCTTATAGAAATGTTCTGGCACTGGTCTCAACTGCAAGACTCGAGAATCCATATCTGGTTTTGCNGAGGGGACGGTTATGGAAAAAGTGAGGTCATCGTATTTCGTGATATTTAGGTACTGGCTGCNNTACCAGTTGTTGTACCAAGGGGCAACAATGTAAGCTGACTGATAGAAGAAGAACATGAAAAGGAAATCATCTGCAGTTACTGGTTCCCCATCCGACCAGCGGGCTGCCGGATCGAGCTTGACGTATACGGTTTTCTTTTCCCAGTCGATAGCCCAGGATTCGGCAAGACCTGGATAAAAGTCGAATTCGTTGAAATGTCGGTGTGCTACATTGACCGATACCTCGTCTAGTAGATAGCGTCGAAAGCCGCCGTTGGAATCAGGTCCAACCGTTCTCAAAGTCCTAGGGAAATCCTGCATACGACCATATTGCGTGCCACCTTTCTGTGCATCGCTNGAGCCCATTTCTGGCAGGTGACTACCGTTTTCCCACGCTAGGTCCNTGGGTAACTTGTCAGGTGAGCTGAAGGTGAAGAAATCTGACTTAGANGCATANTAAGCCTTTACCTCAGCGGAATTGTCTAGCNCCTGGTCAGTCGAGTTATCAGTATCCTCNGATCCGCTGCAAGCTGATAAGACCACNAGTAACAGNGCTAAAAGGNTGAAAAAAAAAGTCTGTTTCATGACAGTTCCGATAATTAGCGATAAATNGTGAATTTTTTCGGATCAAACGATTCCCGGACAGCTTCTCCCACAAAGGTCACTAGAGTCAGCAAGATAACTAGCGTTCCAAAGGCAGCGGTCACTATCCACGGTGATGTTCTCAAGGTGCCGGTGCCCTGTTTGAGTAATTCGCCAAGGCTTGGCGTAGGCGGCGGTAATCCGAAACCCAGGAAATCCAAGGCTGTTATCGAAGTGATCGCAGATATCACGATAAATGGCATAAACGTTACCAGTGTCGACAGCACATTAGGTAGAATGTGTCGAAAAATAATTCTTCTGTTGCTGGCACCCAGGACTCGTGCTGCGGCGACGTAATCTCTCGACTTTTCTTTATAGGTTTCGGTTCGCATGTAGTAAGTCATGCTGGTCCAGGAAAATAGGACCAGGACCGTCAATAGCATGGCGATCCTGGCGGATGTAGAAAATGTGGCAGGTATAATGCTGAAAACGATAATTACCATGTACAGGAAGGGGATATTTGACCAGATTTCTATAAAACGCTGGAAGATTAGATCAAACAGGCCTCCAAAGTAGCCCATGGCGCAGCCGACCACGATGCCAATAAGATATACCGAAACCATAAAAGTAATGGCGAAGACCAGGGCAATCCGTGTGCCGTAGAACAGTCTCGCAAGAACATCTCGGCTGGTAGTGTCAGTACCTAAGAAATGCCGTTGCTCCAGAGANGGCGGNCTGGGNCTAAAGACGTCATCGGGGGCATGATTCTCGAAGGCGTTGTAAGGGACAACTGGCATAAGTACCCAGTTANTGGAGCCCTCTGAATTCCATAGAGCGGCGAGTTGCCGATAATTCACTTCATAGTCGTAGTCTAAGCCGAAATCTCGTCCAGACTTAAATGCTGTATATGTCGGGAAGTAGAGGGAGCCTTCGTAGCTGACGACTAGCGCTCGGTTATTGANTAGCAATTCTCCGAAGGCAAGNACGATAAGCAAGCCACCAAGGAACAAAAGGCTATAATACCCTCGCTTTATCCCTTGGAAACGCCGGATTTTTTTTAACGTTTGAGGGTTAAGACTGATCATTCACTGAAACCTGATGCGGGGATCGACCAGGGCCACTAAAATGTCCGAAATAATGTTCCCGACAAGTAGCAGTAAACTTGATAGTAGAACGATACCCATTACGACCGGATAGTCTCTATCGAGTATAGCGTCTAATCCAAGTAGTCCGAAGCCATCGATATCGAAAATCGATTCGATTAAAAACGAGCCCGACACAAGAAGCACAATATTCTGGCCGAAAGTGGTAGCTATCGGGATCAATGAGTTCCGCATGGCGTGCCCAGTAACGGCGCGACGAAATGATACTCCCTTGGCAATCGCAGTCCTGATGTAATCAGACGCTAGATTGTCCATTAGGTGGTTTTTAAGAAGTAATGTGACGAGTGCGAAGCTACCGATTAGATAGCAGATCAGAGGTAGAATAGAGTGTTTGACAACGTCAACAACTTTCGCCCAACCGATTAATTCATCGTATTGCATGCTGACAAAGCCACCCATTGGTAGCCAGTCGAGGCGAACAGAAAAGTAGAGTAGGAGTAGTGAACCGAGGGCGTACCCCGGTATAGCATAGCCGACAAAGATTAGAATCGAGGTCACATTGTCGACCACTGTGCGGTGTTTTATCGCCTTCAGNACGCCGAGCGGAATGCAGATGATATAGGTGATAATGAGTGTTACCAAACCGTAGTACATCGATATTGGGAATCGATCTTGAATAACGTCCCAGACAGGCTCGTTGTACCGGTAACTATTACCTAGATCTCCCTGCGCTACTTTGCCCAGCCAGTCGAAATAACTTACGAGGATGGGTTTGTCGAAGCCGTAGTATTCTCTGAGCTTCTGAAGCTGTGCCTCCGATAAAGCCATGTCGGCGCCCGCGATCNGAGTGCTGACGCCTGTTGCCGCATTTAATTGCTGAGATTCCATCAGTGCGCGTTCGAGTGGACCGCCTGGCACAAGACGGGTNATGGCAAAGACAATGATCGTAACCCCAATAAGTGTAGGTGGAACGAGGAGCAAACGTCTAATGAAGTAATCGCGCATCGGGACGCCTGTCTAGCCTCTATCCTAATTAGTGTGCTTTGGGTTTAGTAATGACGTTGGTTAGAGTGTCTTGCCGTTCCGTCATCTCGCGGAGAATCCTGCCACAAACGGTTGGTCCATAAAAGGTGTAAAATCTTAACCAACGACGATTGCTCGAATCGGACTTATATGTTGAACGGTGTTTATAAGAGGTCCAGGGTTTTGGCGTTCGATCTTGGCTCAGATTCATTTTCCAGTTCACAAGCACTGATAGAATGAGTCAATCAGGCGCCTTGACCTAACTGATCCATCGACATGTAACTGGTTCATGACGTAAGCGAAGCCCACTCCATTTTCGGGGTCGGCGAACGCTATGGAGCCGCCGGTGCCAGAATGACCGAATGCCCGATGGCTTGGGCCGAAGTAACAGGCGTCGCAATTTAGAATCAAACCTCTGGCCCGTCTGATGGGTTTACCCAGAACAAGATCTTCCTGACCTTGTGTCAATTCGGTGGTCGAGACAGTCAGAATCTCTGCGTTAAAGATCGAACCATCCAGTGCTGCAGCATAACAGCGGGCTAATCCCTTTGCGCTCGCATGGCCATTAGTCGCGGGGATTTCGGCGCGGCGAAACGCTTCGCTGCAGGCATCTTTGTAGGGAGTTATAACGGGATCGCTACTTTTCAAGCCAGCTCGGTTGGTTAGTTCTTTGGTTGCTAAGGGTTTCCTCGCCCTGTTGGGTCCTATAAGAGTGGCGCAGCGAATAAGGTCGGATTTCTCGAGGCCCACAAATACGTCTGCTTTAAGAGGACCAGAGACCTGTTGTCGCAGATATCCTCCAGGGGATTCGCCGGTAACCCGCCTGATTACTTCGCC
Organism: Gammaproteobacteria bacterium; assembly: GCA_002694945.1. Taxonomy (GTDB): domain Bacteria; phylum Pseudomonadota; class Gammaproteobacteria; order Pseudomonadales; family Azotimanducaceae; genus UBA9659. The sequence goes on along the minus strand of NZNP01000042.1, from coordinate 13,127 downwards.
GACGAGATACCCCCATGTGATGGCGTGATATCCAAAGGCTGTTCCTGGTCTCCATAGTGGCCGTTGAGCCGCCAGTTTTGTAGTGATCTTTTGCCAGTTATAGAGATCCGTGACTTTGATCGCCGGTCTGCAATCAATCAATCCCGCCTGATGAGAAACAAGCTGATCGAGTGTTATGTCGAATTTCTGCTCGGCACCGAATTCTGGCCAGTAATGACTTACGGGCCGATTGTAGTCGAGTAAACCTCGATCAACTAGCTGGGCGACAGCTAGTGCCAGGATGCCTTTCGTCGTAGAATAAACGTTGACCAGTGTTTCTGGTCGCCAGGGTTTGAGATTATTTGGATCCTGAAAGCCCCCCCAAAGGTCTACCACGCGTTCGCCGTCGAGCGTGATATGCAGAGCCGCGCCTATCTCTATATCCTGCCAGAGTGCCCTAAATTCCTTGGCTACTGCTTCAAAGCGGGGATCGTAATAACCTTGTATTTTCAATGTTTGTCGCAGGTTGTATAGGAAAGCGTCATACTACCATTCCTGCGAATCAAGTATGGATCAAGATGTTTACAGTTCGCCTGGAGCGAGTTCGGCAGCTGAGCTCAAGTACCAGAGATTTTGTTTTTACGCGGCAGGATGGTCAGGTAATAGATTACGTGCCTGGTCAATTCTTTCGTTTCAATTTCGAAGATAAAGAGGGAACCTTCGAACGAAGTTACTCGCTCTGCAATTATCAAGATCTGTACAGTACTAGGCTGGATGTCGTGATTTCTGAGGTTGACGGTGGCCGAGCGACTCGCCTGCTTTTTGCGGATGATCTAGAAGATATGACCGCGCAAGTTACGGGGCCCTTCGGTAGGTTAATCTTACCAACACAAGTGCCCAAGCGTCTGATTTTGGTTGCGACCAGTGTTGGGCTTGCGCCGTTTATGCCGATTCTAAAAATATTGGAATCCAGACCCTGTGACCGGGTCGTCTTGCTGCTAGGTGTTCGGAATCGTGATGAGTTCATCTATGGCAGGATATTACTCGCTTATGCCGAACGATATCCTTGGTTTGAAATACGCTTATGCTTGTCGCGGGAAAAGGCGTTACAGAACTACGAGTATGACGGATATGTAAATCAACAGTTATCTGACATTGATATGGACCCAGAAAGGGATCATCTGCTGCTCTGTGGCAATCCATACATGATTGATGAAGCTTGGTCAGAGCTGCGAGAGAAAGGCTTCAACGCCAAACAAGTAATCCGAGAAAAATATGTATTTGCTAAAGATACTGCAGCTGCGAAGACTAACTTGACCTCTGAGCAGAAGAAACTGATTCAGGAAAAATTAAAGAAATATCGCTGAACTATTCTTTGTGGCACCAGTGCCAAGGTTCATAGCTTATGCCCAGAGGGTTGTTCTTAGGATAACTTAGGTAAAAACCAAATCTATCTGCATTTTCTGTCAGCCAGTTGTAAGCGGGGGTCTGGTCAAACGACTCTGTCAACACGCTCCCTTCTCCTGAGTGCAGGTCCAATGCTCTACCTGTATGATGCTCGCTGTAGCCCGGTATGGCATTGTTTCTCAGTATGTCGTCTAGAGAACGACCTTCATCGAGTTTCCTACGAATAACCTCACATTGATGCTTGATCGAACGAAAGGCTGACACTAACTGTAGATGAATCGAGGTTAGGCGGGCAGCTGACTGCATGGCACTCCAGGCTCTCGAGGTTTGTGGAGTCATTCGCTGAGGTCGGCCAAAGAGATCGTCACCGGCTGCAACGAGATCGGTGGCTTCCGGGCATGGTGTTAAGACTGTCGTTGCTATCCTTTCAGCCGTGATACCCAGTGTCAGTAAATCGTCTTGTAATGTCATCTTTGATGCGGTTCTTTAAATAGTTCAATCTAGTAGACCTTAGCGCTGAAACATTGGCTAACGCTTCCGGTGAAGTCAATCTAAAGGATCGTAAAACTAGAAAATTCGGATATTTATTCTAGTGGTCTTCCTCTTCTCAGTGTTTCCCTGAAGTTATAAGCACGGAGGCTTTAGTTGGTCATTAAAACAAGGCAGCCCTCGGAAAGGTTGCGTTTTAGAACCTCGTTGCAGAACTGATCAGCAGTCTGCCTTGATTCAAATGATCCAACCTGCAATCTGAAGACTTCCTGATCCGCTGCAATGGCAGCGTTGAAGATCGGTTGCATTGTGCCAAAAAACTGTTCATCACGAGCGATGATTTGCTGCCAAAGCCTCTCGGCACCCATTCTGTTCCGCATTGATCCCAACTGAACACGAAAAACCCTGGATTGAGGTTGGGTTATTTTGGAATTTTCCTCCCGGATTTCATTTGGAAGGCGCAGATTCCAATGCTGTGACCAGGCTTTCTTATTTTTCATTTTGCGAGTACCGGAGTCATTTTCGATAGAAGCTAAGAGATTTACGGCTCTCGAGAAGCCGGCGGTCGCAGATTTCTTCAGCCAATAAACCGCTTCTTCTTTATCGATTTGGGTTCCTCTGCCATTTAGCAACATTTCTGCGACGCTGAACTGCGCTGCTGCGTAGTCCTGCTCGGCTGCCCGTTTGTACCATTGGAAAGCCGCCTTATGATCTACTCTAACTCCTTCGCCATACCTATACATAATTGCCAAAACAGTCTGTGCTTTAGGATCGCCTTCTTCAGCTAGCTCGCTGAACTTTAAAAAGGCGAGGTCGTANCGTTGGCTTTGATAAGCTAAAGAGGCTTCTTCAAAAGTAGCGGCTTTTAGTGATGTTGTCGTTAATGGATTCAGGGTAATTAAAACTGCGAGGGGTAAAGCTCGCACGATAGAAATAAACGATCGACCTGAATCCTTTTGGCCGTCCATCATAGGGTTATCAAAGTGCTTGATAATCCGAATAANCTATAACGCTGTTAGCTAGCGTAGTCAGAGCTCAGTTTTTCGATGGCTTCGAAGAACTCTCGCGCTGTCTCGTCAATGATTTCGGTGACTGGTCGAACGGCATCGATACGACCGGCGACCTGACCTGACAGGGGAACAGCAGCTTCCATATCGCCACCGAAATATAGAGATTGGGCGTCGCCGAACTTCCCAAAGACATTTTCATTTATCGCTCTCTCCATTTCCGTGGTTCGGTTAGTTCTCAGAGCACGCAGGGCAGGGGAATGAAATTTGTTGAGAAAAACGGTGCTAGTTTCTTCAGCATCCACAATCGCATTTTTCCAATTATCGTGAACAGGTGACTCGAGCGCTGAGACCATTCGCGTCCCCATTTGTATGCCTTCAGCACCCAAAGCGAAGGCTGCGGCCATTGTTGCTCCATCGACCATTCCGCCCGCCGCAATGATTGGTACATTGACCTTCGAACGCACCAGAGGTAACAGCACCATTAGTGCGACCGGATTGGGATTCTTGAATCCACCACCTTCACCACCTTCGACGATCAGACCATCTACCCCTGCTTCGACAGCTTTAATTGCNCCGGCAAGAGTAGGCACGACGTGAAAAACAGTTAGGCCTGCTGCTTTCAGGTCAGCGGTATATCTCGTNGGGCTTCCTGCTGAGGTGGTAACGAATTTGATGCCNTGGTCGACGACGAATTGGACAATATTAGGATCACGCACGAATGCCTGCGCAATGTTCACGCCAAACGGTTTGTCGGTGATATCGCGCATTTTGCGAATTTCTTCTTTTACAGCATCCAGTTCACCGGATGACGTTTCTATTATACCCATGCCACCAGCATTGCTGACTGCGGAAGCTAGTTGAGAACGGGCGATCCAGCCCATTGGTGCTTGCACTATTGGCAGTTCAACACCTAGCATCTCGGTAACGCGATTATTGAATGGCATTAATTTCTCCGCAAAAGTTGATAAGTATAGTTAAAGTTAGTGCTGTAATGCTGTTGATCGATAATTTTGAAATCCTTCGGCACCTCTGGGAAGTAGATATCTCCTTCAACCTCAATATCAATGGTTGTTAGATGAATCTCCTCTACTTTGCCGATGGCCTGACGATAGAGTTCACCGCCGCCCGCAATAAAAATGGGCTGATCAAAAGCCTCTGCTCTGTTCAGTGCAGTTTCGAGTGAGTTACAAACACTGCAGCCGTTGAATTTTAGTTTGTCATTACGCGTAACCACTATTGTGCGCCGACCGGGTAATGGCCTCCCTATGCTGTTATGAGTTTTTCGGCCCATTATCAGCGTGCCACCCATAGTTATCGATTTAAAGAGTTGTTGCTCACCATCGACTTTCCATGGAATAAGGTTGCCCCTACCTATAACGTGGTTATTTGCTTGGGCTGCAATAAGAGCTAAGGTCACATTTGTTCCACAGTACTTATACCCAGAAGACCTAGACCGTGTTGCAGGACTCGACCACTTAGTCCGCATAACTTTAACCGTGAAGATCTTTTGGATTCGTCGGCCTTAAGAACTGGACAGTTTTCATAGAAAGCACTGAAAAGACCGGCGAGTTCGAAGAGGTAGTTACATAGAATGTTTGCCTGGAAGTCTTCGGTGACATTCTCTACGGCTTCAGGATATTGAAGTAGTTTGAGCGCGAGAGCGAGTTCTGTTGGTTCATCGAGGTCGAAATGACCGCCAGCAGGTTCCAGCGTTATAGATGCGTGGCGGAAGATGCTAACAATGCGTGTGTATGCATACTGAAGATATGGAGCGGTGTTGCCTTCAAATGACAGCATTGTGTCCCAGTCAAAAATATAATCAGTTGTTCGGTTCTTGGAGAGTTCTGCATACTTGATTGCTCCGATGCCCACGACTCGAGCTATTTTTTCTTTTTCGGCATCACTAAGCTGGGCGTTCTTATCGCTAATTAATGACTTCGCACGATTGATGGCTTCCTCCGCGACAGTTGCTAGTTTGACTGCGCCACCTTCGCGCGTTTTATAGGGCTTGCCATCTTTGTTGAGTATTGAGCCAAATGGAACATGACGAAATTCTTGATCTTCTGCTATAAAACCGGCAGCGCGGGCGATGGCAAATAATTGGGCGAAGTGCAGTGACTGTCGGCCATCAACAAAATAGATGGCGCGGTGAGCTGCAAGCTTCTGGGCTCGAAATTGGACTGCGGCCAGATCGGTTGCAATGTATGGAAAGCCACCATCGGATTTCTGGATTATAGCTGGCAAAGGCTCGTCATCCTTGCCAACAAACTCCGGGAGGAAGACACACTTGGCGCCATCTGAAAGCTCGATTAGGCCAGCTGCTTCAAGGAGAATGATAATATCGTTCAGCTCTCCGTTGTAGGCGCTCTCCGGTTTTACATCTGTTGTAGACAAAGAAATATCTAGCAAGTCGTAAATTGCCTGACAATGTTTGATAGATTCGCTGATAAAGCGCTTCCATAATTCAAGACATTTTTCGTCCCCAGATTGAAGTCTGACGACAAACTCTCGTGCTTTCTTCGCGAAATTGGCTTCAGTTTTGAACATCTCGCTCGCTCTCTGATAAAAAACTTCTAGGTCTTTTAATTCAGTCGCAAGCGGTTTGCCTTCGCTTTCCAGTTTGTCCATGTAAGCCAGGAGGCTACCAAATTGAGCCCCCCAGTCACCGACATGGTTGGCACGTATTACATGATGACCAAGGAATTCCATGATTCTTACATTGGCATCGCCTATCGCCGTCGAACGTAGATGGCCTATGTGCATTTCTTTCGCTAGGTTTGGTGATGAATAGTCTACGACGACTTTTTGTCTTGATTGTGCAATGACACCCAGTCTCTTATCGTTCGACATTTCGGTTAGACAGTCTGTAATAAACTTTTTGGAGAAAGTGACGTTAATAAATCCCGGACCGGCAATTTCGAAAGTTGCCGAATCTCCAATATTATCGACAAGTGTTTTAAGAGTTTGTTGTGCCAGTTCTCGCGGGTTTTTGCCGAGTTTTTTGGCTGCGCCCATTATGCCGTTAGCCTGGTAATGACCATATTCAGGTTTTCCGGATTGGCGAATGATAGCCGGTGAATTCTGGGCGCCAGCAGCTTTTAAAGCTTGTTCAACCTGCTGACTCAGATTTCGCTTCAGATTCATGGTGACTATCGGCACAAAAAGCGACGATGTTAGCCAAATGTAGCGGAAGAGTCATCTTGAGTAGCTTTCTTGCTATTCATTTATACGAGGTCGTCTCTTAGATATTCAAAGGATCGAAGACAATGCATCAGTGGATGCCGTGTTATGGCGAGGTCAAAGATCTTGTTTAAGTCGTTATGTCCTAACCTGTTCCAAGTAACTGCTAATAGCCCGGACCTCACTAATCTAAGCTTCTTGTTTTTTTGTCATTAATGCGAAGAATTTNTAAGCTAGGGCGGTTACGGATGCTTTAGTAGNTTTGTAAGCNCTCTATAATTTTGCTGTGAATGCCGCCAAAAGCNCCGTTACTCATGATCACGATATGNATCTTTTCCTTACGGTACCGAATTCNTTCAAGAACGGTTTCGATCAAAGTTTTATGATCCTTGACGATCTTGTTACGCTGGTTGGCTAGGACGGACATATCCCATGCGATATTGTCGGGTTGAAACCATATCGTTTCGTCTGCAGTCTGGCTTGATGCACCGAGAGTTTCTGCATGGGTGCCTCGCCTCATCGTGTGGGAAGCGGGTTCAACAACTGCGATGATCTTTTCGTTGCCAACTTGGGCCCGCAAGCCTTCTAGCGTAGTCTTAATGGCAGTGGGATGATGAGCAAAGTCATCGTAAAGAGTGAGAATGCTATCGTCGTATAAGACTTCCATGCGCCTTTTGACCCCGGTAAATCTAGATAATGCTTCGCAAGCGATGTCAGGTGAGACCCCTGCGTGCCTAGCAGCAGCAATAGCAGATAGGGCGTTTCTAACATTGTGCTCGCCGGTCAAGGGCCAGCGGATCTCCCCAACCGTCTCGCCTTTAATTTGAATGGAAAAGTTGGAACAGTCGGCTGCAAGGTGCTGCGCAGAGATTGACTCAGTACCTGTTGTTAGCCTAGGTGTCCAACAACCCTGTTCAAGCAATGCATTCAAGTTGGGATCATCGTGAGGATGAATAATTAAGCCCTGGCTGGGGACAGATCTAAGCAATAAGTGAAACTGATTCTTGATTTCATCAAGGTCTTTAAAAATATCAGCGTGATCAAACTCAAGGTTATTTAGGACCAACGTTCTTGGCTGATAGTGAAGGAACTTGGAGCGGCGATCGAAGTAAGATGTATCGTACTCGTCAGCTTCTAAAACAAAAAAGGGTGCCTTACCCAGACGGGAAGGGTTGCCGAAATTTTGCGGTACACCACCAATAAGAAAACCAGGGGAAAGTCCTGCACTATCTAGAATCCAGGCTATCATCGAAGTAGTGGAAGTCTTGCCATGAGTGCCAGCTACGGCGATGACCCAACGGTCTTTCAGCAGGTATCTGCCCAGCCATTCCGCCCCNGATGNATAGGGTTTTTCNCCATTAAGGACGGCTTCTACGGCAGGATTACCTCTGCGAAGGTTTGCGTTACCNATAACAATAATATCAGCGGTTTTGATCAAAGNATCATCGAAGTATCCGTCGATAAGGTTGATACCCGCGTCTGAAAGCTGGGTGCTCATTGGTGGNTAGACATTTTCGTCAGCACCCGTCACTTTGTGTCCCTGTTCCCTGGCAAGTAATGCAATGCTGCCCATAAGCGTACCGCAGATACCTAGGATATGAANGTGCATTTAGCTTCCAGGGAAGATAGATAGGGNAATAAACACCGACAGCATTTCTGTCATAAAAGCGATGGCCGAGCCCANAANTANGCTGACATTGACGGCTCNATGATATATGTGGCCGGCGATGGCCAGCCACCAGCCNAANCAGATCCACCATGCGGAATCTGCAAATAATTTCAATGTCTGGTTTTCAACGTTGACAATAATAAGACTGAAGGGCAGCAGCACGATCAACATAAAAGCATTCGTGCCAATTAGCGCTGTCCAAGTTGCTCTGAAACGCTGCCTAAGGCCTTTGAAGCTCGTCAGGGAAAAGGTCATGCCTGCCTGCACTAGTAGGCCTGTCGCAACGATAACGAGGGTTTCTGCGAATTCCTCTCCAGGACGGGCGAATCTCGATACGGCGAGTGCTATAGGTAAGTAAAGGGTAAAAACAAACCCGGTAACGAAATTCGAGGAAGGCAGTGATTCGGGGCCCGCTTTCAGCAGGCACATGCGCCAGAAGAAGCCTAAGATATTCAGCATACTATATTGTCTCGCCCTGGTAACCCACGTTGATTGCACGTACTTTAGGCATTACGGCGCCAAGCGCGATTGTGCTTATACAAAGAATAAGACCACTCACCACCAGGCCCGCCGGGATACTGACTGTTTCCGCAATGTAACCGATCGGCAATACACCGAGTGGCATCAGACCATGTGACATCATGTCGATACTCATTATTCTTCCACGCATTCGTTGCTCGACTTGTAATTGTACAAGTGAGCGGTTCATCGACATATTGACTGCCGAAATAAATCCAATCAAGCCGATGATCAGTGTCGCTAAAGTGAAATTTGTTGTAAGCCCAAAGCCGGATACCAATATTCCCCATATAACGCTCGTGCCCAGCAGCCAGTAACCTTTCCGGCTGACATTACCCATTTTTGCTAGGGCTAATGACCCGAGGATAGCGCCCAAACCCATACCGGTCATCAGAAGTCCAAGGTCGTCTGGTCCTCCTTTAAGAATGTCAGTGGAAAAAGCTGGTAACAAAGTGTTGATGGTCAGACCGAATAAGAATGGCAGAATTGAGAGCAGTATAAGGCCGCCTACGACTGGGGAGCCGATGACGTAGGTGAAACCCTCTTTGAGCTCCTGCGAAGGGCTACCAATTGCCTGATGACTGGGTTTGCCCGAGTGCTTAATAAGCAGCACCGTGACTGCCGAAACGAGGTAGAGTCCACTCAGGACGAAGTAGACTAGGCCGACGCCATAGGTCGAGGAGGTATCCCCATCGGCGAAAATAGCGATCATAAATCCGGCAAGGGCGGGACCAAGGATTCGGGATAGGTTCCATGACGCCGTGTTGAAGGCCATGGCATTAAACATTAATTGGTCGCCGACAATCTCGGGAATGAATGCGGTCCTGGCGGGGATTGATAGTGCAAGCACGGTGCCGTTTATGACTCCGACCCAGATGAAATCCCAGAAGTTCACGTCACCGAACATGATAATTAATGCCATGACGAGAGTTGCTATACCATTTAATATAGGTGCAAAGCCGATAACCGGTTTTTTTGGGAACCGGTCTGCCAGTACACCTCCGATCAAGGAGAAAACGACTTGAGGAACCATGAAGGCGAGGGTAACCCAGGTCAAGTTCATCGCAGAGCTTGTCATTTCATAAACCAGCCAGCCTTGTGCAACCAGCTGCATATTCAAGGCGAAGGCGGAAGTGAGCATTCCGATCCAGAGATATCTGTAATCGTCTACTTTTAGCGAAGCAAAGGTGCTCTTATCCTCGATTGAAGCGAGGCCGGGGATGAGTTCGTTCAAAAAAAAGCCTGGGACAGAAAGACCTATTATAACCGCTTCTTGCCTGCAGTGTTTTGCCGGCTAGTGAGTCGTCAGTCGCGCACTGATTTCCTGACTAAGGCTTTCTGCTGTGGCGAAGCCACCGGCGACTAGGCGAGGGCCCGCGCCAGTGTCTAGGAAAACAGTAGGCAACGCTGAAATACCTACTTTCGAACACCAGGCGAACTCAGTTCGAGTCAAGTTGATGATGTCACTGCTATTCATAGCTGTCCTAAAATCGGTCTCACTAAGGCCTGGTATGCTGGTCAGCTCATAAAGTACCTCCAGATCCGACAGATTCCTGCTGTAGACATAGAAGGCGTTCTGAAGAGCATAGAAGATCTGCCACGGTTCCTCGCTTATTTGTTGGCGAGCTAGCTGTACTGCCCGGCAAGCTAATTCACTATGGTAGATGAAGTCTTCTGCTTCTGGAAATTTATGGGTAAATGGCTGTCCGGTGACCTCAGCGACTTCCCGCCATAGGCGCAGAAGATTGTCTTTGTGAGCCGGACTCAATGGTTCGTGGGGGCCTACTTGCAGGCCGGCACACTTGAGTTTGAAATCCAAACGCTCTTTGTAACGTTCCATTAATTCGAACAGAGTAGGGAGAGTGCCCCAGCACCAGGAACAGAGGGGATCTGTCATGAAGGTGACAGTACCTTGGTACTGATTGCTCATGGTTTAGTACTTGCTTTGTTTTGCACTAAACATAACATTTGATTAGACACATTTTCGTGGTCCTTCGGTGTCCTAGTCGGGCAGGCCAAGTACACGTTTGCTGATGATATTCATTTGTACTTCATTCGTTCCGCCGTAAATGGTCACAGCCCGGCTGTTTAACCACATCCTGGTACCGTTTAACTCGTCTCTGGAGAAGCCAGCACCTTCCCAGCCTATACCGGCGCTCCCCATTAATTCATTTTTGAGTTCCTTAGCGTCGCGTTCGAGGTTCGCGCCCACCAGTTTGAAGATAGAGGTCGCCGCTCCTGGGGTTCCACCGGACTGGTTTTCCTGCGAAACACGTTGTGCCGTTAGCTTGAAAGCGCGCTCTCGCATTGTGTGACCCAGAACTTTTTCTCGTGCGCCATGATCAGCGATTCTTCCGTTCGCAGTCCCATTATATTCCTTAGCGATCCCGATAATCGGATTAGCTACTACCTTCTTTTCTTTTTTCTTGGCGCCGGCAAGGCCTCCAATGCCTGATCTTTCNTACTGAAGTAGTCGCTTGCCGACGGTCCAGCCTTTATTGAGTTCTCCGATNAGGTCATCCCGATGTGCTATCACGTTATCGAGGAANGTTTCGCAGAAAGGCGATGAACCNGAAATCAGTGTGATCGGTTTNACGGTCACACCTGGCTGATCCATGTCGAAAAGAACAAAGCTAATACCGTCGTGTTTCTTGTCAGGATCTGTACGAACCAGTGCGAACATCCAGTCTGCATGCTGGCCGCCCGATGTCCAGATTTTCTGCCCATTGATCACGAAGTGATCGCCCTCGATTTCTGCGCGAGTTTTTAGCGCAGCTAAATCGGATCCTGCGCCCGGCTCACTGTAACCCTGGCACCATCGTATGCTGCCATCGCAAATGCTCGGNAGATGGCGTTGTTTTTGCNCCTCTGTACCGAACTCGAGGAGTGTCGGGCCAATCATTGTGAGCCCCATGCCAGACGAGGGTGCTNTAGCCTTGATCCGTTTCATTTCCTGATTCAGCACGAGCGCCATGTCCGATGAGAGGCCGCNGCCGCCNTACTNGGATGGCCAGGTAGGTGCTACCCAACCTTTAGCCGCCATTCTTTCAAGCCAAACNTTGGCCTCGGGGCGACTGTAAATCTGATGTGCGTCTTCCCAGTGGAAAGACAGGTCGCGCATCTCGACAGGACAACTGNTTTCGAGCCATTCGCGGGTTTCGTTGCGGAAGGTTTCTAACTCTGACATTTTTTCTCTAGTCTGACAGTTAAATTCGGACGCAACACTGCCACACAGGTGCGTCGTGCTCAAGTAAATTACTCGTTAAGGTNAAAGTGGGTTAGCGTTATATTTCTGCTGATTTTAATAGTTTACTGATGGATATGGTGGTTGAGCAATGTCTTGCNGGGCAATCTGGTCACCAGTGCCTGGTCAATAATTGTCTCATCGCTGATGGGACCTTAAACTCCCACCTACGTTAACATTGTCTCCTCTATGGAAAAGTCAAATCAACATCTCATAATTTGGTTAGCTAGTGTTTGCACTTTTATTTTCGTGATGATTATCGTAGGCGGGCTGACACGTTTGACACAAAGTGGTTTGTCAATGGTCGACTGGCAGCCTATCGCGGGTATCGTTCCGCCGATTACTCCTGCGGACTGGCAAGCTGAATTCGATGCTTACAAAAGCTACCCAGAGTACCAGAAGATAAACATGGGCATGTCGTTGTCTGAATTCAAAGTCATTTTCTACTGGGAATATGGCCATCGAGTGTTGGGAAGAATCATTGGGCTGATTTTCTTTGTGCCTTTTCTGGTTTTTCTTCTGATGGGCAAGATAGATAAATGTTGGAGGGGGCCTTTATGGATTGCGCTCGTATTGGGCGGCATGCAGGGCCTGATGGGCTGGTACATGGTGAAGAGTGGATTAGTGGATATTCCACATGTCAGCCACTATCGCTTGGCAGCTCATTTATCACTAGCGCTGGTTATCCTGGTTTATCTCTTTTGGCTTATATTGAATATGGCGGGTATTGCAAGGAAAAACGTGAGCCCTAGTCTCCGATATGGAGCCTTGGGACTAGCGAGTTTACTGGCTGTTCAATTTATTTTTGGTGCGTTTACAGCCGGCCTAGATGCTGGTCGAGGCTTCAATACTTGGCCGCTTATGCACGATCAGTTCCTTGCTGACGCGGCAACCATGATTAATCCGTTGTGGCTCAATCTGATCGAAAATGGTGTCATGATCCAATTTTTGCACCGTTGGTTGGGCGCATTACTGGTCCTCGGCATAGTTGCTTTCAGTTTCGCCGCCATTAGGCAAGGCGTGCTGCTTCGGCCAGTGGTTGTTTTGTTGCTGGTTAGTGGATGTCAGTTCTTGTTGGGGTTACTAACGCTGCTGTATGCGGTGCCGGTCGTTCTTGGCAGTCTCCATCAGGCATTCGCCTGTTTGATGGTGCTCGTATTAGCCTATTTGATATATGTTTCGCTGCCAGATAAAAAAACCTTATGAAAGTTTGCCTGGCACAGATTAATACGACGCCAGGAGATTTTTCGGGTAACTATGAGTCTATCCAGTTGGGAGTCAAATATGCATCTGAAAATAGGTGCGATCTTGTTGTTTTCCCTGAACTGACCATACCGGGATACCTGAGTCAGGATCTTTTTTACAACCCAGAATTTATCGAGACCAATTTCTCTGCACTGCAGAAGCTCGTCGATCTTTCGCGAAGTATGTCACCTGGATTACATATCGTTGTTGGTTATGTAGGTCGAAACGAGGCGGTGGGTAAACCCTTTACCAATATGGCGGCTGTGATAAGTGAGGGCCGCATGGTGGGAACCTACCAGAAACAACTGTTGCCGTTCTACGATGTATTCGATGAATTGCGCTATTTCGAAGCAGGGTCGACTTTAAACGTTGTAGAAATAAATGG
>NZNP01000041.1 GCA_002694945.1 Gammaproteobacteria bacterium | reverse complement strand
CCCACGTAAGCCGCTGGAGAGGTGGCCGAGTGGTCGAAGGCGCAGCACTGGAAATGCTGTATAGGGGCAACTCTATCGAGGGTTCGAATCCCTCCCTCTCCGCTTCCCCGGTCTTCACGACCGGCTTTTTTTTGTCTATGCGCGGGTCAAGCAACGCGTTGCTGACATCAATCAGCCAAAACGTCCGGAGACATAGTCCTGAGTCGCTTGTTGTTGTGGGTCGTTGAAGATTCGTTCAGTCTCATTGAATTCAACGAGATAACCGACTTTGCCACTTCCAGTTTCAACGGCTTCTGCGTTGTAAAACGCGGTCATATCGCTGACGCGGACGGCTTGCTGCATGTTGTGCGTCACGATCACGATGGTGTAACTCTTCTTCAGTTCATGCATCGTCTCCTCAATCTTCAATGTAGAGATTGGGTCGAGTGCTGAGCATGGCTCATCCATCAGAATTACATCTGGCTGGATGGCAATTGTTCTGGCAATGCAGAGACGCTGTTGTTGTCCACCTGATAAGGAGTAGCCGCTTTCGTTGAGTTTGTCTTTGCATTCATCCCAGACGGCAGCTTGTCGAAGTGATCGTTCCACAAGTTCATCCATATTTCCTCTGTACCCATTGATGCGAGCCCCGAATGCGATGTTTTCGTAAATGCTTTTCGGGAAAGGATTTGGTTGCTGAAAAACCATCCCGATCCGCCGTCGCACTTCCACTGGATCGACAGAGCGTGCGTAGAGATCATTCCCGTCAAAGAGAACACGACCTTTCAGTGAGCATCCTTCAATTAAATCGTTCATCCGATTCAAGGAGCGCAGAACGGTCGATTTGCCGCAGCCCGATGGCCCGATAAAAGCAGTGACTTTTCCCCTAGGGATATCGCAGAAGACGTTTCTAACGGCCTCGAAGTTCCCATAGCTGATTGTCACGTTCTGCAGCGACAACGTGGTGTTGCTTTCCACCGGTGCATCTGTGGAGGTGGTTGTGCTGGTCATGGGTCAGAAGTGAGTCGAGCGAAATGGGTGGAGGACAGTTCAGCGGGAAGCAAATCGTGCCAGCCAGCGCGACAGCAAGTTCAAGCCAAGAATCAGAACAACGAGAACAAAAGAGGCTGCCCAAGCCAATTCGTTATGGGGATTAGACGGCATCAACGAGAAGTTGTAAATCAGAACCGACATGCTGGCAATTGGATTGAAAATTCCATCCCATTCGAAGTAGGTGAACATGGCTGTGAACAACAAAGGTGCCGTTTCCCCTGCTGCTCTCGCCACGGCTAGGACTACTCCTGTGGCAATGGGTGTTAACGCTGAAGGGAGGGTGACACGTGTAATCATGACGAATCGGGAGGCGCCCACGCCCATGGAGGCTCGCCGTAGATCATCGGGAACAAGCTTTAATCCTTCGTCGGTTGTTTTAATCCCCGTTGGAACCATCAAGATGGCCAGAGCCATGCCGCCCGCAACCGCGCTGTAATTACTGCCAAAGATGATTTTGGTGTAAACAACGGTGCTATAGATGAACACACCGGCGATAATTGATGGGACACCTGATAACACATTGGTGCCAAATCGTATAAATTTTGAAAACCCTCCACCCCGTGAATATTCGGCTAAGTAGATCCCGCCTCCAACGCCGACTGGTACGGCTATAGCCATTGCGATTAATGTCACAGTGAATGTGCCAAAAATCGCATTGCGAATGCCACCGCCATCGGATGGTGGTGGTTCTGGGAGCAGCGTGAATAGTGTGATGCTGAGATTCTCAAAACCCTTGATGACGACATAGCCAAGAACAAGGAGCAGCGGAGCAACGCAGCAAAAAGCAAAAATACTGGCCAAAATGGTCAGTAGTCTGTTGGTAATATTTCGGGGAGCTTGGGGCTTGTAATGCAGGCTCCTGCTTGCTGTTTTCTGGCTTGGAGTAAAAGCTGTCATGACGTCAATGATCAGTATTTAAGGCTGAGTCGTTTGACAAGCCATTGAGCGATGATGTTGACCAGTAACGTCAGCAGAATGAGAACGAATGCTGCATACATCAGTGATGAAACTTGAGAGCCATCTGCCTCACCAAATTGATTAGCCAACATGGCCGCAATGGTGTTGCCCGGCGCAAGAAGCGAGAAACTGAAATTGTTGGAGTTGCCAATAATCATCGTGACGGCCATCGTTTCCCCCATGGCTCGACCGAGCGCAAGCATGACGCCACCCACAATTCCCGAAATTGCACCAGGCAGGATCACGTTGACGATCGCTCCCCAACGTGTGGTGCCAACTCCATAGGCAGCCTGTCTGAGTTTCTCGGGGACTTGGTTGAGGGAATCACGGGCAATCGCCGTGATGATTGGAAGAATCATCACAACCAAAATCAACACCGCTGGAATTACACCGCGACCTTTCGGGGCCGTTCCGAATATTGTTAACCAATGAAAGTTCAATGATTGCCCGAACAGATTGATTTCGAAGCACCCAAGATTGGGGATCACAGTGTTAAATCCCGGAAGCTGCAGGCTCCAATCACCGATGCCGATTAAGCCACTCCAGGCAACGGGTACCGGTGCGCATTCTTTGGCATAAAGAAATTCCAGGGCTGGTCGGATGAAAGGCTCCATCACCAAAATTGCCCAGAGCCCAAGTACAACAGAAGGAATCGCTGCCAGGAGTTCCACCATCAGTCCGATGGTGTCCCTCAAGCGACGGGGGATGATGTTCTCTGTGATGAAAATCGCCGTTCCCACCCCGAGGGGAACGGCGACGAGTAGGGCGAGCAATGACGTCAGCAGGGTTCCATAAATCGCTGCTCCAGCTCCGTATTCATCGTCGACCGGGTTCCAATTCGAGGTGAATAGAAACGAGAGTCCATAACGCCCCATTGATTCCAGGGATCCCCAGAACACAACGATCAAGATGGAGAGCAGCACCACGGCGACGACCGACGCCAATATGACGGTAAAGTGCTGAAAGCTTTGATCCACCAAGCGTTCCGATGGTGGACGTTGTCGACGGAGATATTGATCGTCCGTTCGAAGGGACATTCTCTCGATCGAGAGGCGTCTTAACCGTAGAGACCCACCGAATCTCTCTTTTAAGAGGGGTTTATGGACTGGTGATCTGGACTACCGAGGGGATGGATTCCCTCGGTAGTTTGGGGTTGCAAAGCATGCGGTTATGAGCCGGATCGTCGGGATCGACCTGGGGACAACCAATTCCGTCGTGGCTGTGCTCGAGGCCGGCAGACCGCATGTGATCGCGAATACCGAAGGCGGTCGGACCACCCCTTCAGTGGTCGGTTACACCAAAGATCAAGAGTTGGTCGTGGGGCAACTGGCCCGGCGTCAACTTGTTTTGAGCCCGCGCAATACCTTTTCCAATCTCAAACGGTTCGTCGGACGTGATTGGGACGAGCTTGAAGACAGCAGCCTTGCAGTTCCCTACACAGTCCGCGCCAATGAGCAGGGACAGATCCGCGTGCCCTGCCCGATTACTGAGCGGGAATACGCTCCGGAAGAGCTGGTCGCCAGCATCATTCGCAAGTTGGTTGACGATGCGTCGACCTATCTCGGTGAAGCCGTTGAAGCGGCGGTCATCACTGTTCCTGCCTATTTCAACGACGCTCAGCGCCAAGCCACCCGTGATGCCGGTCGTTTGGCCGGGATCTCCGTTGAACGCATTCTCAATGAACCCACTGCGGCTGCCCTGGCCTACGGGTTTGACCGCAGTGCTGTTCGTCGTGTTCTCGTGTTTGATCTCGGCGGGGGCACCTTTGATGTGTCTCTACTGCGGATCGCCAATGGTGTCTTTGATGTCAAGGCGACCAATGGCGATACCCAACTCGGTGGTAACGACTTTGACCAACGCATCGTCGATTGGTTGGCCAACGCGTTCGAGCAAGAGCACAGCATTGATCTGCGCCGCGACCGTCAGGCGCTGCAACGCCTAACCGAAGCATCAGAGAAGGCCAAGCAAGAATTGTCTGGTGTGCTNAGTACACCGATCTCATTGCCCTTTATCGCAACGGGCGATGACGGGCCGCTNCACATCGAAACCACNCTCGANNGAGCCACGTTCGAAGGACTGTGTCCTGATTTACTCGATCGCTTGTTGTCGCCGGTTCAAGCCGCACTGCGCGACTCCGGACTTGCGCCCGACGACATCGACGATGTTGTTCTTGTTGGCGGTGCCACCNGGATGCCGATGGTGCAACAACTGGTGCGTACGCTGGTTCCCATCGACCCCTGTCAGTCAGTCAATCCCGATGAGGTTGTTGCTGTGGGTGCAGCCGTTCAGGCAGGGATCCTGACCGGTGAATTGCGGGATCTCCTGCTGAACGATGTNACCCCCCTNTCGCTGGGGCTCGAGACGGTNGGTGGTCTGATGAAGGTGTTGATCCCTCGGAACACGGCGATTCCGGTTCGTCAGTCCGATGTGTTCAGTACATCGGAAGCCAATCAGTCATCCGTTGAAATTCACGTTTGGCAAGGCGAACGTCAGATGGCCTCTGACAACAAGTCGCTCGGTCGCTTTCGCCTTTCGGGTATTCCTCCGGCTCCCCGAGGTGTGCCTCAGGTTCAAGTNGCTTTCGATATCGATGCCAACGGCTTGCTTCAGGTGAGTGCAACTGACCGCACAACCGGGCGGAAACAGTCGGTCTCGATTCAGGGTGGCTCCAATCTCAATGAACAAGAGGTTCAANCTCTCATCGCTGAGGCGGAAGCACGNTCCGATGAGGATCGCCGNCGTCGAGCNGTGATCGAGCGGCNGAACCGTGCTCAAACNTTGGTGGCNCAGGCCGAACGTCGNNTGCGCGATGCGGNCCTTGAACTGGGGCCCTATGGCGCTGAGCGTCAGCAGCGTGCTGTTGANATGGCCCTGCGAGANGTTCAGGACTGTTTGGCCCAGGACGATCTCCAGGANCTTGACCTGATGGTTAGCGGTCTCGAAGAGGCGATGTTTGGCCTGAATCGTCGCTTGGCTGCTGAACGACAGGGTGATGGCAGTCCACTGCAGGGCATTCGGTCCACCCTCGGCTCTTTGAAAGATGAACTGTTTGCTGATGATGACTGGGACGATGACCCCTGGGGATCGCCTCCGCGACCCCGCGCCGGTAGTCGAGGCATGAGTCGTCGCGATTCAGATCCCTGGGACGATGACTTCTATCGCTGATCCCGATTACTGGTCGTTGCTCGGCCTCGAGCCAGCGAGTGACCCTGATCAACTGAAGCGTGCTTTCCGACGNGAGGCTCGTCGCTGGCATCCCGACCTCAACGGGAACGATCCCGTTGCGGAAGAACGCTTCAAGTTGGTGAACGAGGCCTACGCCGTTCTGAGTGATCCGCGGCGTCGGGCCGATTGGGAAAAGGGCCAAGGCCGCACCGTCAGCGTTGATCCATTTGCAGAGGGGTTCCCCGATTTCGAGCACTATCTCGATGTTGTCCTCGGCGTTGTGTCTCCCGCGCCGCGCGATATCGATGAGGCTTCGCTGGAGGAGGAGCTAACCGATGCCCCACCAGTGGATCGCCCGGTTGCGGCACCGCCACCGCCGCCTCCCGTCCGCGCTGTTGAGGATCTCGAATCAGAAGTGATGCTCACCCNAGAGCAGGCCTTAGACGGAACCACGGTGGAGGTTGCGTTGCCGGATGGGTTGGTGATCGAGCTTGAGACCCCNCCAATGGCTGGTGATGGATGGCGTTTGCGTTTGGAGGGTGTGGCTCCTGGTGGCCGTGATCATTTTTTGCATCTGCGTGTCATCACAGATCAAGGCCTGCGCATTGATGGCCTTCGTGTTCATTACCGCCTNGAACTGTTTCCACCCGATGCAGCCCTNGGNTGTGCAGTGGANGTGCCGACGTTGGATGGTCCGGTGACCCTTCAAGTNCCGCCTGGATCCTCCACCGGACGGCTGTTGCGACTGCGTGAACGAGGGCTTGAGGNCAACGGGCGCGTNGGGGATCAGCTNGTGGAGATCGTCGTCGTGATTCCNGCAGATCTCGGTGATGCGGAACGTGCGTTGTACCGGCGTCTCCAGGAACTGGCTCTCGATGATGCCGCTGCGATCTGAAGGGTGAATCAGTGAGAGACTCCACGTCTCCGTTGGTGGTGAATGCTCGTCCACGTTCTTCTCTTTGATGCCGGTAGTGACGCTGAAGGCATTCACTCGCTGGAGATGTCAGGCAGAACAGTGGTCCTGCTGTTTGAGAACCCCGACGATGCTCAGCGCTATGCCGGATTGCTGGAAGCTCAGGACTTCCCCGTTCCAACCGTGGAAGCCTTAGATCGCGAGGAGATCGAAGCGTTCTGTGGTCAATCGGGTTATGAAGCTCGGTTCATCGAGGCGGGTTTCGTTCCGGAAAGTGATGAGGAGCGGCTGTTTATGGCCCCCCCGGAGTCGAACCGCGATGTCACNACTTGGAAGGACGATGAGCAGGTNTCACCCTCTCAAGACAGCGAGAAGGAGTCGGCNCNTGGGGAGTCGGCTGAANTGGATGCGTTGCGTCAGCGTCTTGAGGGATTGCTCTGANCGCTATGGCTGGATTTGATCCCGATCTCNAACCATCCGNTGATCGAGGCCACCTNNTAACGGAACAGNCCAATTCCCGCAGCAANGANCTTGATCAGCTCTCAACAGCTGATCTCGTCGATTTGTTTGTCAGCGAGGATCTGCGTCCACAAAAGGCGGTTGCTGGGGCTTCAGAACAACTCACCGAAGCGGTGACCGCGATTACAGCGCGTCTCCGCCAGGGAGGAAGGCTGTTTTATCTCGGAGCCGGTACCTCGGGGCGTTTGGGTGTTCTCGATGCTGCCGAATGTCCGCCAACTTTCTGCAGCGACCCCGACATGGTTCAGGGTGTGCTCGCCGGTGGGGCGCCAGCTTTGCTGCGCAGTTCTGAAGGACTGGAAGATTTGGAGGAGGCTGGCCGGAGTGATCTCGCAGAACGAGGTTTCACAACCGCCGACTGTCTGATCGGGATTGCTGCTGGTGGGACAACGCCTTATGTGAAAGGTGCTTTACAGCACGCGCAAGACATCGGTGCTTTGGCGATTGCGATGGCCTGTGTTCCGTCTCACCAGGCTCCATTGCCCTGCGATATCGACATTCGCCTGCTCACAGGCCCCGAATTGCTCACGGGCTCGACGCGGCTCAAAGCCGGCACTGCGACCAAGATGGCGCTCAACATCATCTCGACCACCGTCATGGTGGGCCTTGGCAAGGTCTACGGAAATCGGATGGTTGATGTGTCTGCTAGCAACAGCAAGTTGGTCGACCGTTCCCTGCGCATCCTTCGCGATCTCGTAGGACTCGATCGTGAGCAAGCCCTATCTTGCCTTGAGCAGAGTGACGGTTCGGTCAAGCTGGCGTTGCTGATGGCGGCAGCGAATCTCGATCGCGACGCAGCGCAGACCTGCTTAGAGCAGCATTCACAACAGCTGCGTGCCGCTCTAGAGAGCTGCAATTGTCAGTTGGCTGTGCCCTGAGACCACGCCCCCCAATAGGGGGAGGTCAGCAGGTCGAGTTGTTGACGGGTTTCGGCTGGGACAGCGTCCTTCGGTGTGATCAGTGCTGATGCCAAGGCTGTGTGTGCTTCTGATCGAGGTCGTTCAGATCGGAGACTCTCCATCAGCTTGCTCAAGATGGGTTCGGTGGCTGCAGCATTGGCTTGAAGATTGCCAATGACCATCTCAACGCTCACCGCGGCATGGTCGCTGTGCCAGCAGTCGTAGTCGGTGACCATGCTCAGCGAGGCATAGGCCAGTTCTGCTTCACGGGCCAGCCGTGCTTCGGTGTGGTTGGTCATGCCAATCACTGAACAGTTCCAGCTCCGATACAGCTCGCTTTCCGCACGCGTCGAAAACGCCGGCCCCTCCATGCAGAGATAGGTGCCACCGCGATGGAGACGATGGCCTTCAGGCAGTGCCGTTTCCACGCTGTCCGCCAAGAGTTCGCTTAGCACCGCACAAAAGGGGTCAGCGAGGCTGACATGGGCAACGCAGCCCTGCCCAAAGAAGCTTTGCGGTCGTTGCTGGGTTCGATCGATGAATTGATCCGGTACCACCATGTCCCGTGGGCGTAGATCCTCACGCAGTGATCCAACGGCGGAGACCGAGATCAACCAACGCACTCCGAGCTGACGCATCGCCCAGATGTTCGCTCGATACGGAACTTCCTTTGGCAGTAAGTGGTGATGTTGACCATGGCGAGCGAGAAACACGGTGTCCATCCCATTCAGCTGTCCCACCCGCAGCACGTCGGATGGGGAGCCGAAAGGAGTGTCGAGTTGGTGTTCGGAAACGTTCTCCAGACCCTTGATGGCATACAAGCCACTGCCTCCGATGACACCGACCCGTGCAGTTTCGAGTTCACCCATGTCCTCGATTCGGTCTCATGTACTTACACTCCAGTTTTGCTCGCGTCCCATGACCAAGGCCTTGATGGACACCGAGGCAGGCCTGATTGAGCTCGAGCTGTTCGAGGCCGACGCGCCCAACACCGTGGCCAACTTCGTCAAATTGGCCAAGGATGGCTTCTATGACGGGCTTGCCTTTCACCGCGTCATCCCCGGCTTCATGGCTCAGGGAGGCTGCCCGAATAGTCGGGAGGGTGCCCGTGGCATGGCTGGGACCGGTGGCCCTGGTTACCAGATCAATTGCGAGATCAACCCTCAAAAGCATCAGGCTGGAACCCTGGCGATGGCCCATGCAGGCCGCAATACCGGTGGCTCACAGTTCTATATCTGCCATGAAGCTCAGCCCCATCTCGATGGTGTTCACACCGTGTTTGGGCTCACCGGCAACATGGATGTGGTCTTGAAACTGTCCAACGGATCACGGATCAACAAGGTCACCATCCAGGACTGATCCTGGTTTAGGACCAGTTCACTAGGGAGGGGCTCGTCTGGATGAGCTCCTCCTCGTGGGGGTCTTGCTGAAGATCGGACAACACGCGTTCCGTTCTGTCGAGGGTCTGAGTGGGATGAAGAGCCATGGGCTCCGATGGTGTTCGCATCCATCCGATTCGACGGACCGTTGTCCAGTTCGCCAATGTCCTGAGAAGCGGCTCGGGATTGGTGTCCGTAGGCGTCAGTTTCCAGACAAACTGGGGGCGCTCCCAAAGCGCCAGAATTCTCGGGGCGTGCAGCGCTTCCAGATGAAATCCATGCTGCTTGGCTGCCGCTTCCGCTTCAATCCGTAGCTTTGGCAGCTCATCGATGTTGGCCTCTACGGCGAGAGCAAGGACGCAACACGGTGTGGCATCGCTGAACATGTGCCCGAGTTTGTCTCGCTTGGCCGCCAGATAGTTGGCGTTGTGATCCCCTGCGTTGATTTCCAGCGGCACACGTTCAACAACTTGAAGGCCATAGCCACCCAATCCAGCGATTTTTCGCGGGTTGTTGGTGAGCAGACGCAGGCGATGAATGCCGAGGTCCGTGAGGATCTGTGCACCAACCCCGTAATTGCGGAGATCGGCAGGAAAGCCCAGCTTTTCATTGGCTTCCACGGTGTCGAGCCCGCCGTCTTGCAGGCTGTAGGCCTTGAGCTTGTTGATCAGGCCGATTCCTCGCCCCTCTTGACGCAGGTACACCACAACACCTTCACCCTCTTGCTCGATTCGACACAAGGCCGCTTCGAGCTGAGGACGGCAGTCGCAACGCAGGGAGCCGAATGCATCACCGGTGAGGCATTCCGAATGCATGCGCACCAGCACCGGCTCCGTGAGTGCCGATGGGTCCCCTTTGACCAAGGCGACATGTTCTGAACCATCCAGAGCATTGCGGTAGCCGATGGCTTGAAATCGCCCAAACAGGCTTGGAAGTTCGGTATGGGCCTGGCGCTCGATGAAGCGTTCGTTGTCGAGCCTGTAG